>JALWRO010000170.1:2915-5445 GCA_027080605.1 Campylobacterales bacterium | reverse complement strand
AAAGGATACAGTGCGGATGATTTGATGGTATATGCAGCATATGCAAGTAAAGAAGAGAATCATGATCCCATCGAAGCACCGATTTTTGAATATATCGATGCGCATCAACTGCGTGAAAAGCTCTCCACCTGCAAAGTGGGTAAATTTATTCCCTTTGATCCTGTGCACAAACGTACCGAGGCGTTGTGTGAAGGAAGTGCCTGTATGGTTTATACCAAAGGTGCACCGCAGGTGATTATCGAGCAATGCAAAGAGGAAGAGTTTGACAAAAAGGCAGCCTACGCACAGGTCGAATCGTTTGCCCAAAAAGGTTTCAGAACACTGGGTGTGGCATACCGCAAATGTGAAGAAGAGGTGTACCATTTTGTCGGTTTGATCCCGCTTTTTGACCCGCCGCGTGAAGACTCCAGAGAAGCGATCTCCGAAGCGATGGCAAAAGGTGTCGAAGTCAAAATGGTCACCGGTGATAACATTGCCGTGGCAAAATATATTGCTGGATTGCTGGGTATCGGTGAGAAGATCGAAGATGTACGCAAACTCAAAGGTGAATCGGTTGAAGAGTATCTCTATCTGGCGAAGGTACTGTCGAGGGCGTTTGCCAAAACACTTCATCCTGACACGCCCAAAGAGCAGATCGACGCCATAGTGCAGAAGATCACCAAAGAGGTGGAGAAAGAGCTTTACAATATGCCGGTTCCCAAAGGTTCTGTCAAGAAACATGAGTCTGAAATCATTGCGATTATCGAAGAAGCGAACGGATTTGCACAAGTCTTTCCGGAAGATAAATATTTCATTGTCGATGAGTTGCAAAAAGCGGATCATATTGTCGGTATGACCGGTGACGGGGTCAACGATGCGCCGGCACTGAAAAAAGCCGACTGCGGTATCGCTGTCAGCGGTGCGACCGATGCGGCGCGGGCAGCGGCGGATATTGTCCTGATGGCACCGGGATTGCGTGTGATTGTCGATGCGATCAAAGAGGCGCGCCAGATTTTTGAGCGTATGAAGAGTTATACGATTTTCCGTATTGCCGAGACGATCCGTATTATTATCTTCATGACACTGGCGATCGTGATTTATGATTTTTATCCGATTACCGCAATCATGATTATCGTACTGGCGTTGTTAAATGATATTCCGATTATGACCATCGCCTATGACAATACCAAAGTACGTGAAAAACCGGTACGATGGGATATGAAAGAGATTTTTATTCTCGCTTCCTGGCTGGGTATTGCAGGCGTCATTTCGTCCTTTCTGCTTTTCTGGATTTTGATTTCGGTGATGCATCTGCCGCTGGATTTTGTGCAGTCAGCTTTTTTTGCAAAACTGGTTATTGCCGGACACGGTACCATCTATAATACCCGTATCGATGACTGGTTCTGGAAACGTCCGTGGCCCTCCTGGACACTCTTTAATGCAACTTTTTCAAGTCGTGTAGCGGGTACGATTATCGCTGTGTACGGTTTTGGACTGATGGAGCCTATCGGCTGGGAGTGGGCGCTCTGGATGTGGGGATATGCGCTGACATGGTTTGTTTTTAACGATGCGGTCAAAATGGCGGTATTGAAATATTATCGTAGAAAATATCATGAAGATATCATCTAAGGAGCCGGGGATGCAAAGAGTAGAAACAATGAACCGAAGAGAAGCGCTGAAACTGCTGGGTATCAGCGGTATGGGGTTAATGGGAAGCAACCTTTCTGCAGAGACGAAGCTCTCTATGCCTTCTTCCAAAAAACATGCGCGTATCGTCATCGCCGGAGGCGGTACGGCAGGGATGATCGCCGCGGCAAGAGTCCGACGTGCGGCACCCAATGCCAGGATTATCATGATTAGTCCCAATATCCGACATCTCTACCAGTCCGGACAGCTTTGGGTCGCCGCAGGTTTGTCCGACGGTAGTGACTATGTACGTAAAACGACTGATCTGCTTCCTGACGGTGTCACGTGGCTGGAGGAGAGTGTGACAGCGTTCGATCCGGATCATAACAGTGTCACCGCAAGCAAAAGCGGAAAAGTGGTGTATGATATACTGATTGTCGCACTGGGGGCAGCGTATGACTATGAATCGATCGAAGGTTTGGATACCTCGATGATCGGTAAAGAGGGGATTGCCAGCGTTTACTATAACGATACCATAAAAGGGGAAGCGCAGGGCGGTTTTCTCAGTCGGGGTGTATTTGCCAAATTGCAGGAAGAGGCGAGGCGCAGGCATGTAGAGTTTCTCTGTACCGAACCGGATACACCGGTCAAGGGAGAGGGAACGACACTGAGTCTGCTCTTTTTGGGAAATGACAGGTTGCATCAACACGGTGTCAATAAAAGGGTACGTTTTACCCTTGCCAAAGCGGGTGAAGAGCTGTTTGCATCGCCGCTCTTTCGCAAGCGTTTGCAAAAAGAGGTCGAGCGTTATGACAACATTCGTCAGGCATACGGTTTCAGACTCAGGGCAATAGATATCGGCGCTAAAAAAGCGCGCTTCGATACGCCGGACGGTACCCATGAAATGCCATACGATTTTATCCAT
>JALWRO010000170.1:0-2905 GCA_027080605.1 Campylobacterales bacterium | reverse complement strand
AAAAAGCGGCGGTGCCGCACAGCATCAGGGGATTATCCTCCAGGACAATATCGCGGCGGCACTGGAGGAGAAACCACTGCCGTACAGTTACGACGGCTATACGGTAGCGCCGATTATTACCAAAGAGGGTAAAATACTCATGGCGGAGTACAACAGCCGTGAAGTACTGCCGACATTGCCGCTGGATCCTATGGAGTCCAGAAAGTTCTGGTGGTATTTTCAAAAAGATTTCATGCCGTGGCTCTATTTTAATATGCTGATGCGCGGTATGATGTAAACCAATTTCACACAAGGAGAGAACGATGGCAATTTATATTGAAGAACACGGTGTCAGTGTTGCGATGAACAGAACAGATGAGGCGCTTTTCATCGAGTTGAAGATGAAAGGGAAACTGACCCATGAAGACTATGAAGTGTTCGTACCGATTCTGGAGCGTGCACTCAAAGAGTCGAAAGGATTGAAAATCAATATGCTGGCGGATATGACAGAGTTCAAAGGCTGGAAACTGCGTGCGGCATGGGACGATATGGTATTTGGTCTCAAATATGCCAGACAGTTTGACAAACTGGCAGTGGTCGGGAAAAAGAGATGGGAAGAGGTTTCTGTAGATATGATGAAGCCTTTTGTCAAGGGTAAAATCAAATTTTTCAAAGATCGCGCCAAAGCGATCAAATGGCTTTTCAACAATGGGAAAAAGGAGAAAAAATAATGGATGACCAAAGAGTGAAAATCTCGGGACTGGATATCCCATTCTGGGATCTGGTAGTGCTGATGATCAAACTGGCGTTTGCGTCGATTCCGGCGATGATCGTGATCTATTTTGTCTTTGCACTGCTGGGTATCTTTTTCGACGGGTTTATGGGACTCTTCATGTTGCATCCGCACATGCCGTAGCGGAGATGTAAAGCCATGCACCTGGATGCGATCCTCGTTCATTTTGTCATTACGGTGACGTTTGCCTTCCTGATCGGGCTGGAGGTCAAAACATACCGGGAACAGTACCATCCGAAAAATCACAGAGATTTTTTCGGTACGACCCGTACGATGACTTTTATGGGGATACTCGGATTTGTTCTGTACAAGATCGATCCGGTGCATCTGGTGGTGTATGTGACAGGGCTGGTCGGTTTTACCGCACTTTACTTGCTCTTTTATCTGGAAAAACTGAAAGAGGGTAAAAACAGTATATTACTCTATCTGGTGACGCTGGTGATTTACAGTTTCGGTCCCTTTACGGAGCGATATCCGCTCTGGATGACGGCACTGCTGTTTGTCATGGTGGTATTTGTACTCAATGCCAAAAGGGCGATCCAGAACTTTACCGCCCAGATCAATGCGGAAGAGTTCGAGACACTGGGCAAAATGATCCTTCTTTCAGGTGTCATTTTACCGCTGCTGCCGGATGAAAAGGTGATCTCCTATATTCCGCTTTCACCGTTTAAAATATGGCTGGCGGTGGTAATTATTTCTGCCATATCGTACGGCGGATATCTGGCGCAGAAATATATTTTCAAACACCGCGGCTATTTTGTGACGGGTGTGGTCGGCGGGCTCTACTCTTCTACGGCAACGACGGTAGTGCTGGCAAGAAAGATCAAAGATGCCGGTGCTTCACCGATTATCGACGCGGGGATTATTTCCGCGACATCGATGATGTATTTTCGGCTGATTGTCGTGGCGGCGGTGTTTAACATGACGATTGCTAAAGATATTTTGCCTGTGTTCGTTTGTTTCGCGCTGGCAGGCTTGATTGTTTCACTCTATCTGATGGGGTTGAAAGAGCCGGTGGCGAAAGGTGTGGATTTTGTCGATGAAAACCCGCTGGAACTGGGTACCGCACTCCTTTTTGCCGGGCTTTTCGTGTTCATGATGATGCTTACCTCCTATATTACGGCGCATTACGGGAACACGGGTCTTCGTCTCTTGTCGTTTGTTACCGGATTGACGGATATCGATCCTTTTATTCTCTCTCTGCTGACAGGAAAATATAGTGTTACAGAACATGAAATTGTTTCTGCTGTGATGATTGCGGCAGGCAGCAACAATATTCTCAAAGCTGCCTATGCACTCTGGTTCGGCGGAGGAAAGCGGGCTGTGCGTGCCGCGGCAGTGGTGTTTGTGCTTGGTGTGGGTACGATTGCCTGGGCACTGTTTGTCAGGTGACAGACAAAACCTTTCCTAAAGGACTATAATTCTCTTAGAATATTGCTAAGATAATATGTTAGGAGAATATCATGAACAAAACCTACCTTCCGGCGGATGTACCGCCGAGCAAAGAGATCACTTTTTCAGAAAATTTTGACAGAGCCACCGGCGGCAGCGGGCGATTAATGCTTTTTGCCGGAGATCAGAAAGTCGAACATCTCAACAATGACTTTTACGGTGAAGGAATTCCCGCCGAAGACAATGATCCCGAACATCTTTTTAAAATAGCTTCACAGGCGCATATCGGTGTATTTGCGACGCAGTTTGGATTGATTTCGCGATATGCCAGAGACTATAAAAAGATCCCCTATCTGGTCAAACTCAATGCCAAAACCAATCTCATTCCCTATACCGACAAAGACCCTTACTCACAGCAGTGGCTGGGCGTGCAGGATGTGGTAGATTTTGCGGATAGCAGCGGTGTCAATATTTTGGGAGTGGGCTATACGGTCTATCTGGGAAGTGAACATGAACACGCGATGTTTCGTGAAGCGGCGCAGATTGTTCATGAAGCGCATAAAGCGGGACTGCTTGCGGTGCTCTGGATCTACCCTAAAGGCAATTATGTTGCCGATGAACACGATGCACATTTGATTGCCGGTGCGGCGGGTGTCGGTGTGGCGCTCGGTGCAGATTTTGCCAAACTCAAAGTAGCGGATCGTAACGGTACAATTGTCCCGGCACCGTTCACGGAAGTGA
>JALWRO010000169.1 GCA_027080605.1 Campylobacterales bacterium | reverse complement strand
GAATACAGCGTTAGCGTAGTGATTTGGGCTTTGCTCAAATCGCGTCATCTTCAAGCGCGGTTCAACTGCGCGTGAGCCCTGCGCTGAGCAGAACACAGCGTTAGCGTAGTGATTTGGGCTTTGCTCAAATCGCGTCATCTTTATGGAAGCGGTACCGCTTCGATCACCTTTTCGATGATCTCGTCACTTGTAATACCTTCCGCCTCCGCTTCGTAACTGAGGATAACACGGTGGCGCAGGACATCTTTTGCCATTGCCGCAATGTCTACCGGCGTAACAAACTCTTTGCCTCGCAAAAATGCGTGTGCCTGAGACCCTTTGTAGAGGTTGATGGAGGCTCTCGGACTTGCACCGTACTGGATGTATTCGGTATATTTTTCCAGACCGTACTTCGCCGGTTCGCGTGTGGCGAAAACAAGATCGACGATGTAAGCCTTGAGCTCTTCATCAATATGGATTTTCTGCATCTCCTCTTTGAGTGTTTCGAGGTCTTCGGCGCTGGCGACGGTTTGCACCTCTTCGCTCTTACCCTCTGCGATACGTGTGACAATCTCAATCTCTTCAGCTTTGGAGTTGTAGCCGACGACTACTTTCAACATGAAACGGTCAAGCTGCGCTTCCGGCAGCGAATAAGCACCCTCCTGTTCGATAGGGTTTTGTGTCGCCAGTGTCAGAAATGGGTAGTCGAGTTTGAAAGTTTCGTCGGCGATAGTCACCTGACGCTCCTGCATCGCTTCGAGCAGTGCGGACTGAACCTTTGCCGGAGCACGGTTGATCTCATCGGCGAGCAACAGGTTGGTAAAGATAGGCCCTTTTTTGATCTTGAAACTGTTTTTCTGTGGATCGTAGATTTCGGTACCGATGATGTCGCTGGGCAACAGATCAGGAGTGAACTGTACACGTTTGAAGTCAAGCCCCAGCGTTTTGGCGAGGGTATTGACCGTAGTGGTCTTCGCCAGACCCGGTACACCTTCGAGCAATATATGCCCGTCACAAAGCAGACCGATCAACAGCGCGTCGATCATCTCATCCTGACCGACAATGACCTTTTGGATCTCATTTTTAATGGCAGATAGTTTTTCGTTCATGAAAACTCCGGTAAATAAGGTAGGTCTATTTTATCGAAAATGGGTAAAGATAAGGTGAGTGTGTTATTTCCACAGTTTGGCAAAGTTGATTTCGATCTCGCATTTTCCCAGATCGAAAGAGGCTTTTTCATCGGTAGCGTCAAGCATTTTGATGTAACGCCCCTCTTTGAGTTCATAGACTTTGGCAACTTCGTCATCGGGGTTGACTATAATGTAATATTTGACACCCTCCTGTTCATAGAGTGCATATTTGAGTGTCGTATCTTTCTTCGCTGTCGCTTTGGAGAGTACTTCGAAAATCAAAACAGGTGCTTTGGTGATATACGCGCCTTCAGGTTCATAGCAGACGACAAGATTATCCGGCTGGACAATGGTGTCTTCGGCAATCTTCCAGTCCACCGGAAGCAGGGCGTGACACGTTTCGCAAGTCTCTAATTCTTTTAATGGCCAGGCAATTTTATTGCTGATCAATTGATGTTTGACTATAGGTGCGGGACTCATAGCAAAGGGGATACCGTCTATCAATTCCCACCGATCTTTCCACTGTTTATAGTCATCGTATGTGTAGTGTGGGAGATCTCCTTCTTTGAGTGCACCCATTTTTGTTCCTTGCCGGTTTTCTTACTTTGTATTATAGCATAGTTAAAATTTGCAATTGAAACAGTATAAATTAAGTTATCAAAAGTTATGTTAAAGTAAAGATTGGTTGTATTGTAAAACTTTTGTAGCTTGAAAAAGGACTTATATGGGTAAACGGATATTAGCAGCAGTAATTGTGTTGATAGTGATATTGGCTGGATTGATATATTTTGAAGGTAAGTACGCAGGTGTAAAATCAGCTACAACGGATGCGGCTGTTTTACAGTCTGTGACTTCAGATGCTGATAATGTAATCAAAACGCTTCGAAGTGTTGAGGTCGCTGCTTCTGCCAAAGTTTCAGAGGCGAATGTATCGGCAGATACTACAAAAGAGGCAGAAGAGGTGGAAAAAGCGCCTGTGACATTTGGCTATATAGCGCATGGCGAGAAGATACAAATAGTGGGGCTGATGTCACGTCATGATGAAACAGGTGTTTTGAAAGGGTATCTTGATCGTTTGAGTCAGGAACGTAATTGCAGTGTTGAGGTTGATTATCGGGATAATATCATGGATGCGCCGTGGCAGAGGAGTCTGGTGGATCTTTTGGAGTTGATGCAGTCCGATAATTTTGAGAATGGTGCACTGTTTATTGAGTCTGGACACATTACACTTAAAGGTCAAGTGCAAAAAGAGGATACGAAAAAACGTATTGCGGATATTTTAAATCAACTTCATGAAAAGGGGCTGGAAATTGTGCCGTCTGCATTGGTGAAAAGTTTACACCATACAAAATCGCATAAACAAAACAGTACAGCGATGCAGAGAGCTTCAGAAAACAATATCTCTCTTAAAAGTAAAGAATCCAATCTCTCTTCTGTAAAAAAAGAGAATTCCCCGCAGTCACAACACCATCAAAGAAAAAGCGGCGAAGTGATTTTATTTCACAAAGCGAAGAAAAAAGAGCAGAGTCATAAACCTAAAGTTGCCACAATACGAAGTATGAAAAAAAGTGTTCAGCGTCGTAAAAAACACCAACAGGATATTATCGCTCCTTCCTATATGGAGACGACGATCGATCTCGAAAGAAAAGTGAAGTCCCGCAAAATAGTGGAGGATGAGAGTGAAATAGTGGTTTTTGAAGAGGACAAAACTCCGGACGATATGATTGCCAAGCCGAAATTTCAGATTATGAAATAGAGTTTACTTGTCAGGAGTGTTGTATCACTTTATGATACTCATCCGGCGTATTGAGATTGGTAAAAATCTCTTCATTTTCAAACGGTACGAAAGAGGTTTTTATTTGCGCGAACAGCTCTGAAAAACGGTAGCGTTTTTGATCGGTCAGGGTTTTTAGATAAGGAAGGGTGCTTTTTTTATATACAGCGCAGAGGGGTTGATATCCCCGGGGGCTTTGTGCGATGATCGCGTCGATATCGGAGTCGGTATGTGTCAGCAGCTTTTGAAATGCTTCATGAGAGAAAAAAGGGGTATCGACACTGAGTACGCAGATGTACGTTTCATGAAGTGTCTCAAAAGCGGAAATGAGTCCGATATGCGGAGCGCTGTCGTCATAATGCGATAAATCTTCGATAAAATTCGCTTCAAAATTAAACTTCTCTCTGCTTTTACAACTGATATAGATATTTTTAAAATATGGGGTAAATCTGGCGATCTGATATTCGGTAAGGGTAGGGTAACCGCCGAATGGGAGGAGTGCTTTGTCTCTTCCCATTCGTGAACTTTTGCCGCCGGCAAAGATGACCAGCGGATAAGGGATTTTCATAAGACTATAGGTCTCTTGGATCCGTAATCTTTCCAGTAATAGCACTGGCTGCCGCGACAGCGGAATTTGCGAGGTAAATCTCGCTGCTCCTGGCACCCATGCGTCCGACAAAGTTTCTGTTGGTGGTGGAGATACAGCGCTCATTGTCACCCAAAATTCCCATATAGCCGCCCAGACATGCGCCGCAGGTTGGGTTGCTGACTACTGCACCGGCATCAATCAGGATGTCGATGAGACCCTCTTTCTCCGCCTGTTTGAGGATTTTTTGTGTCGCGGGAGTGACGATCATGCGGGTTCTTCTGGCGACTTTCTTTCCTTTGACGATCTCTGCGGCGATACGCAAATCTCCCAGACGACCGTTGGTACATGAACCGATGAAGACCTGATCGACTGCCAGATCGTCTGCGACTGCCTGACGAACCGATTTTCCGTTTGACGGGAGGTGCGGGTAGGCGATGACAGGATCGAGTTTTTCGACATCGATTTCGAGGGTTTTGACATATTTCGCGTCAGGGTCGGAGTAGTGATATTTCGGCGAGTCTCTGAGTTCCTTGTCCGCCAAAAATGCTTTGGTCACGTCATCGACCGCGACGATACCGCTCTTTGCACCTGCTTCGATCGCCATGTTACAGAGACTGAACCGGTCGTCCATGTCAAGGTGCTGGATCGTATCGCCGGTAAATTCGAGTGTCTGGTAGAGTGCACCGTCGACACCTATCTGCCGGATGATCTCCAGAATCAGATCTTTTCCGTAAATATGTTTGCCCGGTTTTCCTTTGAAGATGACTTTGATCGACTCCGGCACACGGAACCAGTTTCCGCCCGTAATCATCGCAAATGCGAGATCGGTGGAACCCATACCGGTCGAAAATGCGCCGAGTGCGCCGTGTGTACAGGTATGTGAATCGGCACCGATGATGACATCTCCCGGAATCACAAGCCCCTTTTCAGGCAAAAGCGCATGCTCGATCCCCATATCTTTCTCATCGAAAAAGAGTTTAAGATCGTGTTTGTAGGCAAATTCACGGCTGATCTTCGCCTGATTCGCCGACGCGATATCTTTGGCGGGGATGAAGTGGTCCATCACGATCGCGAAGTTATCCGGTTTTGCCAGAGCCTTTGCACCGCTCTCTTCAAATGCGCGGATGGAGATCGGCGTAGTGATGTCGTTTCCGATAATCATGTCGATATCGCAGCGGATAATCTCACCCGCTTTGACCTCACGTCCGACGTGTTCGCTGAATATTTTCTCTGT
The DNA here is from genome assembly GCA_027080605.1 of Campylobacterales bacterium. Classification (GTDB taxonomy): domain Bacteria; phylum Campylobacterota; class Campylobacteria; order Campylobacterales; family QNZT01; genus QNZT01. The sequence continues at coordinate 766 of JALWRO010000169.1, read as the reverse complement.
AATTGTTTGTCCCATAGTTTCCTCATTGTGTGTAAAAAATTGTGGTATAATAGCAAAAGATTGATAAAGGAGTCTCTATGGCTGTTTTGGCAGAGGAAGAGGAATATATTCCACGCTATACTTATGATGACTATAAGCGGTGGGAAGGGAAATGGGAGCTGATCAAAGGTATCCCATATGCGATGAGTCCCGCACCTGTCATTCGACATCAGGAGATTTCCGCAAATATTTGGCTGGAGTTAAAAGAGAAAGCAAAAAGCTGTGAAAAGTGTAAATCTCTTCAGGCAGTGGACTGGAAGATCGACGAGAAAACAGTGGTATGCCCCGATAATCTTATGGTATGCGGTGATGATATAGGCGAACAGTATCTTGTTAAAACACCGCAGATTATCTTCGAAGTACTTTCGCCCTTGACGATGTTCAAAGACAGAAATGTCAAGTTCAAGCTCTATGAAAAGATGGGGGTTCAGTATTATATTCTGGTGGATACTTCAGCAAAAGTGGCGGAAGTTTTCAGACTGGAAAACGGTGCGTACGAGAAGCTGAAAAATGCACAGGATGAGATTGTGACATTTACGCCTGAAAATTGTACGATCGAATTTGATTTTGGGAAGATTTGGGAGTGATTTTTCTCAGATACACCGTAAAATCGTGTGGGAGGTAACCGGTTCGGGTAATGATTTCACACTCAAATTTCTTGCAGAAGTGTTTGATCTCCTGCGGCAGAAAGTAGTTGAAACTGCGGCTTTCGTCTTTACCGTAGGGG
>JALWRO010000168.1 GCA_027080605.1 Campylobacterales bacterium | reverse complement strand
CGCTATAGCCTTCTCACGATTTCCCCTGCTCTCTTCCCAAAAGCCCATACTTTTAAGCAGATCATCCCCAAAATCTTTATCATGAACATTTGTAAGCACTTCGGCAATTTTCAGCGCAATGTCATAATGTTCCGCATCTGCAAATCGTTTTGCCAAAGCATACGCCGCTTTATAATGCTCCCGGACAAATACGGGATTGCTTTTCAAAACTTTACGGAAAATCTTTTCTGCTTTGTCAGGCTCGCTGAAATCGAGATAACTATCGGCAATACGCATTGCAGCCTGAGATGCTGTTTCGAGATCTTTTGTCGAGTACAACACTTTTTTGTATATTTTCAACGCCTCTTTACGTCTTTTTTTCTGCCGGTATATTATATTTGCATACGCTATCTCCGCACGTTGTGTGTATTTGTTGTCTGTAAATCCTCCGGTGAGCATACGCAAAAATTTTTCTGCCTGTTTTAAACGTCCTTTGGCAAGATAACTCTCCACCACATACAAATATGCTTCCGGTATATGTTTGTTTGACGGATTGTTTTCAATCCATTGCAGTGCATCTGTCAAAACATCTTCATACTTTTCCCTGTTCTGTTGTGCTATGCCCCGTTCTGCCCGAATGCGATAGAGTTCAATCTCTTTGGCAAATGAATCGTGGTGCATCGAAGTATATTGCTTGACGAGCTTCAAAACTGCATCATATTTTTTTGCCTGATACATCCTGGCAATTTTTGCAAGATAGATCGCACCTTTTTTGTTTTTAACAGGCTCTCCATTCAAGTCAAGTGCCCCGATATACGGCGGTGGTTGTTTTGCATATTTAACAGGAAAATTAAACTTCTTTTTTCCGCTACTTACCAAAATATCCGGCTGTTTTCTGGCACCGATGATTACCCAGTGACGATAGAATCTATTTTTTGTTACAACATCTTTGTCTATCAGTTTTTCATCAATCGGTAAAATCTGAGCAAACCGTTTCGCTTTAAAAACGACTTGATTACTGTGAAAAAAGATATCGAAATAAGTATCGTGCCGCTCTTTCTTGTCAGTTTTCAACGGTTGCGCCAATTGACAACGTATGATATTTTCAAACCCTTGACCATACTCTGTCGTACAGGAAATCGCCTGTTTATCTATGAGATGATAAATGTCTACACTTTGCTCTGATTCTTCGTATCTGTTGAGTATAAGTTGTGCACTGTATAAATTAAGGGAGAGTAAAATTAAATATATTGTGTATTTCATACATAGATTATAACATATGAAAATAATTTATGAGGACAAAGCCTTTCATGAAGAAGTGCTGCTTCTTCATGAAAAGAGAGATAGTAAATTAAAAGCCACTCGCTTTGACATAGTTAGTAATCATATCCAGCAAAGGACTTACCAGAATGGTTGCCAGCAATGTCATAAATGCGGCAAAACCAATGATTGTCTTCAGCGGCATAGATGTATTTTTCATATAAATGGTCGCATCTACCTGTTTGGGTTCTCTGAGGAACATATAGACAATCAACTTCAGATAATAGTAAACTGAGATTGCACTGTTAAGCGCCATAAACAGTGCCAGAATAATAAAACCTGAATTGATCGCAGAACTCATCAAATATAGTTTACCCCAGAAAAGCGAAAATGGTGGAACACCCGCGAGTGAGAGCATAAACATACCCATGATCACAGCGTTGAGAGGCATAAATTTGACCATTCCGGAAAACTTTTCATACGGATGATCATATCTGCTGTGCCATACGCCTTTTTTCTTGTGGCGGGATACCCACAGCATGGTAAATGCACCGAGATTCGTAAAGGTAAACAGTATCCAGTAAAGGAACAGTGCACTATTCGCCTGCGTTGTGCCGATCAATATAGCCGACATTGCAAAACCGGCATGACTTATAGAACTGTACGCCAGCATTCTCTTGACCGACTCCTGAACCAACGCCATAATATTGGTTGCAGTCATCGTTACCACCGCTACAATCCACAAAATCTGCTGTATCCAGACAATATCCGCATGCACGAAAATTTCAAACATTCTCATCGCTACAACGAAGCCTGCAATTTTCGGCACAATAGACATATATCCTGCCAAAGCGGCACTCGCACCCTCATAGACATCCGGTACCCAAGTCTGGAACGGAACCATTGAGAGTTTGAAACCGAGCGCGGCAATCATAAAAACAACACCTGCCATAATAGCAACAATAGGCTGGAACTCTTTTGCAATCAATACCTCTTTGATTTTATGCAGTTCGACACTTCCTGTCAATGCATAGAAAATCAGAATAGCAAAAACAAAGAATCCTGCAGCAAGCGCACCCATCGTAAAATATTTGATAGCCGCTTCAAAACTCTTTTGCCTGTTGTGCATTGCAATCAATGTATAGAGTGCCAGACTCGATGTTTCCAAACCTACAAAGATGAGAATCAGATTATCACTGGTCACCATAAAGTTAAAACCGGCGATCATGAACAAAAAGAGTGCAAAAAATTCCGGATAGGAAAACTCATGAAATCGTTTCGATGTCAGAGCCAGCGGTATAAAGAGTGCCGAAGCGATCAGGACAATTCCCTCACCAAGCTTGGCAATACCGTCAATAAGCAATGCATCAAAAAAGCCTCTTTCGCTGCCTGTGTAGCCAAACGCCGCACCTAAAGCCAGTAAAATAAAGAGTTCGCTGACCATAACATAAAAACTTTTGGAAAGATCATCTTTGATCAGGTCAATCACAAGTATAGACAATCCACCGAGGATGATAATAATCATCGGTATCAGCGAAGCCATGTTTAACGCGGCATAGTCGATTGAAATTGGATCTAACATTACTTAGCCTCCTTGATGCTATTTGCCTGCACAAAAAGTTCTCTGGCTTCTTTTGTAACCGCTTTTTTCTCCATATTGACGATCATGTGTTTGACACTACTGTCAATAGGATCCAAAACAGGCTTGGGATAGACACCCAGCCAGACAACCAGTATTACCAAAGGAACAAGCGCTGTTAATTCCTGTGCAGTTAAATCTTTTAGTTTATTGTTTTCAGGGTTTGTAACCGGTCCGAAAAATGACTTTTTGTAAAGTCTCAGCATATAGACAGCTCCGAGAATAATTCCCGTACCCGCAAGCGCTGTCATCACAGGAGAGATCTGGAAAAAACCGACCAGTGATAAAAATTCACCGACAAAACCGATTGTCAACGGCAAGCCGACCGACGCCATTAGCATAATACCGAAAATAGTCGCGTACTTCGGCATAACCGAAGCCAGACCACCGAACTGATCCATCATTTTGGTATGTGTTCTGTCATAGATTACACCCACAAGCATAAAGAGTGCGCCACTGACAATACCGTGACTCAGCATCAGGAAAAGTGAACCGGTAATACCTTCCGCATTCATTGCAAATGTTCCCAAAACGATAATACCCATATGGGAAATCGAACTGTATGCGATAACTTGTTTCATATCTTCCTGTGCAAATGCAATCATTGCCGTATAAACAACCATGATAATCGCAAGAATCGCTACCGGAACGATAAAATAGACCGATGCATCAGGAAACATAGGTAGTGAGAATCTGACGAAACCGTATGTACCCATTTTCAACAGTACCGCTGCCAATATCACAGAACCGACGGTAGGAGCCTGACCGTGCGCATACGGAAGCCAGGTATGAAACGGTACCATCGGTACTTTGATCGCAAAACCGAAAAAGAAAGCGGCAAACAGCCAAAGCTGTGTTGTAAAATCTATCGGCATTGCCTGCCAGTCAGGAATAGCAAAACTCCATGTGCCTGTAATTTCATGATGCAAATGTGCCATGTACAAGATACCGACCAGCATCAACAGTGATCCCGCAAACGTATAGAGGAAAAACTTGACCGCGGCATAAATTCTGAGTTTTGCACCCCATGCACCGATAATATAGAGCATCGGCACCAAAGAGAGCTCCCAGAAAATATAGAAGAGAATTACGTCAAGTGACGCAAATACACCGACCATAGTCATTTCAAGGAAAAGAATGGTAATGATCATATTTTTGAGATCCTCTTTGACCGTCAACCCAATCACGGAGACCATTGTCATGAAAGTACTCAAAATGATCAGGAACAGCGATATACCATCAATTCCCAGATAATAATTGATACCAAACTCTTTGATGAGCGGTATATGTTCTACAAACTGATAACCGGGATTTGTACTATCGAACATGATCCACAGTAGCAATGAGAGAAGAAACTCGATCGTCGTAACGGCAATACCGTACGCTTTGATCGCTTTTGCCTCTATCATAAATCCAAATATACCAGCAACTGCCGGGAAAAATATCACAAGTGTCAGTAATGATTCCATTCATGCGCTCCTTACATACCTGGTCTGTAAAGCAATGCTGCAGCCAGCAATACCACAAAACCAAGTGCCATCCATTTTAAGTTTGTAGACAAGTTACCTGTTTGCATCGCTCTTGCCTTATCACCACTTTTGTAAATAACCCCTGCAATAAAATCAACAGTTGCATCTACGATTCTCATATCTATTTTCTTCCAGGCATATTCAGAAAGTTTTGCATACGGTTCACAAATCGCCTTCTGATAAAAGTCTGGAATATAGTACTGGTTGATCAACACATCATACACACCCAGTTTTTTGAAGAATTCATCAAAATTTCCTTTTGAAAATTTCACTACAGCCAGGGTAATGCCGCTGATTGCGATTCCCAGTGTTACTACCAGCAGAAATATAAATGCACCGCGTGAAACGTGCGGTTCGTACTCCGGTAAAAGCTGTGTGACATAGTGCATAAACGGATGCTCGAAGAAACCGGCAATGATTGCAAGAATCGCCAGCGGTGCCATTGCAAGCAATACATACGGATAGGCTTCATGAGGATGAAAGCCGAATTTTTTATAACGCTCTTCACCGAAGAAGACCAGCATGATCAGTCTGAAACTGTAGTATGCTGTCATACCCGCACCGATCCAGAGCAGTGCCCACAGAAAATAGTGATTTTGAGCAAACGCAGTTTCCAGGATTTTATCTTTTGAGAAGAAACCGGCAAACGGCCAGATACCCGCAAGTGCCAGAGATGCAACTGTCATAATACGCATTGTCCACGGCATTACTTTTGCCAGACCGCCCATTTTGTCAATATACTTTTCATCATCCATCGCATGCATCACGTTACCTGCACCAAGGAAGAGTACCGATTTAAAAAACGCATGTGTCATCAGGTGAAAGAGTGCGATCCAGTAGGCGCCCAGTCCTGCCGCAACGAACATATATCCCAGTTGTGAAAGTGTGGAATATGCGATAACTCTTTTGAGTTCTAGGTTGACCAGTGCCATGGAGGCTGCAAAAACAGCAACAAACGCACCAAGACATGCGATAAAATATCCAACATCCGGAATCAACATATAAATGTCATGACTTCTGATGACCAGATAAACACCCGCCGTAACCATCGTTGCGGCGTGAATCA
>JALWRO010000167.1 GCA_027080605.1 Campylobacterales bacterium | reverse complement strand
TCTGAAACTTGCGTATGACCCGAATCGCTTCATAAAATCCCGGTTTTTTCTGATAACGGTCGATATTTTCAAAATCTTCGATAATCTCTTTCGCACACTGGTAGACATCATCGGGCAAATCATATTGATGAAGCTGAAACATAAATGACTCGAGTAAATCCACCGCACCGACACCGGCAGGTTCAAGATAGATAAACTTTTTACGCACCTGCTCGATATCTTCCACACTTTCGCCGATCTCTGCGGCAAATTTCTCGATATCGACATCAAAATAACCGTTTGGATTGATATGATCGATAATCGCATAAGCGATTTTCTGAGATTTCTGCGTCAGAAAAAGCGGTGGTTCAATCTGCCCGGCAAGCACATCATAGAGCGAATCTTTGGAAGTGTGCATCGCTTCAATCTCATCGGTGACTGCATTTTTGCGATACTCACTCTTCTCTCTCTTTTTGGGTGTACGGGGTGTCACTTCATTGCCGGAAACAATCTCGACAAAGGGATTCTCTTTTGCCATCTCATCGAGCGTCTCTTTTAAAGAGGCGACATCCGCCTGCAAAATAGGCAGCCAACCGCGCAGTGTCTGGGAGAGTTTATGTTTTGAGGTGACATTATGGCGAAGTTTCATATCTTAAAATCCTCACCGAGATAATATTTGCGCACCATCGCATTTTCTGCAATCTCTGTCGCATCCCCGTACGCCAGCAACTCACCGCTTTTGATCACATAGGCACGGTCGCAGATAGAGAGCGTTTCACGGACATTGTGATCGGTGATGAGCACACCGATGCCCAGCTTTTTCAAATCGTTGATGATGTTCTGGATATCGTTGACCGCAATGGGATCTACCCCGGCAAACGGCTCATCCAGCAGCAGAAAGTTAGGCTCGATTGCCAGCGAACGGGCAATTTCACAACGACGACGTTCACCACCGCTCAAAGAGAGCCCGATCTGATCACGAATATGGATAATATTAAAAATCTCCAGCAGCCGCTCGACACGTTTTTCCTGTTCAAAAGTGTCAGATGTGGCAATCTCCGCCGCAAGCCGGATATTTTCCTCCACCGTCAACTCTTTGAAAATACTCGACTCCTGAGGAAGATAGCCTACCCCTTTCTGAGCGCGTACATGAAGCGGCGATTTGGTGACATCATACTCATCCAGATAGACTTTTCCGTCACTCGGAGGGATAAGACCGCAGATCATATAAAATGTCGTTGTTTTTCCGGCGCCGTTGGGTCCCAGAAGCCCTACCACTTCCCCGCTGTGTACATCAAGAGAGAAATCTTTGATAATCTGATGTTTTTTGATAATTTTGGAAAGATGTTCCGCTCTTAATGTATGACTCATTTATCCTATCCTGTATCTTCTCTTTGCTCCCTCGGGAATAATCTCTACGGTTATATAGTCAAAACCGTATGCCTCCAGTATTTTTTCCAGCTTTTCATCGGCCCATTCGATAAAATGGTACCCCTCTTTTTCCAGATTCTCCAGCAAGCCGCTCTCGAGAAACTTTGCGGTACCTTCGTTGTAAATATCATAATGGTACACTTTCCCGTCATAGATGTTCATGACAGAAAAAGTCGGAGAAGTCGCTTCCTGTGAAATCCCCAGTGATTTGACAAATGCCTTGACCAGTGTCGTTTTTCCACTGGCAAGATCACCTTTTAGCAGTACAATACCGCCGTTAAATTCAATATCCTTAATTTTTGAAACTACTTCGTCTATTTCATCTATAGATTTTATCATAATTTACAGTAAATTGGAAGTTTTTACAATATTTTTCAGATGTTTTTTTGCCAGCCCCGATTCTACCGACTCTCGCGCCATCTCGATTCCTTCCTGCATATCCCTCGCTTTGCCGTCAACCACAAACGCCATTGCCGCATTTAGCAAGACGATATCCTGTTTCGGACCTTTTTCTCCCTCGAAAATCTTAAGCGTAATCTCGGCATTTTCCAAAGCATTACCTCCCCGGATCGCTTCAGCCGGTGCAAGTTTGAAACCGTACATTTGGGGGTCGATCACAAAATCATTCGTCTTACCCTCCTGCAGCTGTGTGGCATAGGTTACATCGCAAATGCTGATCTCATCCATCCCGTCTTTACTGCTAACGGCAACGGCACTTTTCGTATCAAGCAGACTGAGCGCTGTCACGATTCGCTCCAGAAAAGCGTCACTGAACACACCGATCAGATATTTTCTGCTGCCCGCCGGATTGGTCAAAGGACCGAGAATATTGAAAATCGTTCTGTGAGAGAGGGATTTTCGGATCGGCATAATATACTTCATCGCCGGATGGTGGTTGACCGCGAACATAAACGTAAAACCGGTCTCCTCCAGCATTCTGACCTGCTGTTGCGGTGTAAGATTGAGGTTAATTCCCAGCGCTTCGAGCATATCCGCCGAACCGGAGTTGCTGGTAATGGCACGGTTACCGTGTTTTGCCACATACGATCCCATCGAAGAGAGAATCAGTGCAACCGTCGAAGAGATGTTGAAACTGCCGCTTTTGTCACCGCCGGTACCGACCACATCGATCAGTTTTTCACGCAGCGATTCATCCATATCGAGTTTGATGGAATGGCTGCGCATGACATCCACCGCAGCGGCAATCTCTTCCGCACTCTCCCCTCTTTCATACAACGTTACTAAATAGTGCTTCGCCTCTTCAGGATCCATCTCTCCCCGAAACATCTTTTCAAATTTCGCTTTCGCCTCTTCAAACATCACAACTCCTTTACATATTCCTCTTTTTTGCTTTTGGGAATCGATTTGGTCACAGGTATCTGCAACACTTCATACCGTACCGTCCTGTCCAGATAGGCTATTTCGATAATATCTCCCGGCTTGACATCTTTCGCAGGTTTGGCAACCGTCCCGTTGACAGAGACCACTTTGGACTTGCACATATCCTCTGCAATCGTACGTCTTTTGGTGATATTGACACTATTGATAAATTTATCGACTCTCATTTGCTGCCTTTCAAGGATGCCCTGTAAAATTTTTGCGTTCATTTTAGTCAAAATATGTATAATTTCTCCTAAAAACAGCACCTTCATGAAGTGTCGTAAAAAGAGACAAAAGCTCCTGTTGATACGAAGCTCTTTTCACAACACTTCATGAAGGCTGATTTCAAAAGGATATTTTCATGAAAAAAAACATCAAAAAAGCGGTACTTGCCTACAGCGGCGGGCTTGATACCAGTATCATCCTCAAATGGCTGCAGGATGAGTACAACTGTGAAGTCGTCACCTTTACCGCCGATCTCGGACAGGGTGAAGAGGTAGAACCTGCACGTCAAAAAGCGCTCGACCTGGGTATCAAACCCGAAAACATTTTCATCCTCGATCTTCGCGAAGAGTTTGTCAAAGATTTTGTATTTCCCATGTTCCGTGCCAATGCCATCTATGAAGGGGAATATCTTCTGGGTACTTCCATCGCCAGACCGCTAATCTCTAAAAAACAGATCGAAATCGCACATAAAACCGGTGCCGATGCCGTCAGCCACGGTGCCACAGGAAAAGGAAACGATCAGGTACGTTTCGAACTCGGCTATCTCGCACTCGATCCGGATATCCATGTCATCGCCCCGTGGCGGGAGTGGGATCTCAACTCCCGTGAAAAACTGCTCCAGTACGCCAGAGAGCACGGTATCCAGATCGAGAAAAAAGGAAAATCCTCCCCCTACTCCATGGATGCCAACCTGCTGCACATCTCCTATGAGGGTCAAATCCTCGAAGATCCCGCACAGGAGCCCGAAGAAGATATGTGGCTCTGGACAACCGCACCTGAAAAAGCGCCCGACCAGCCCGAATATATCACCATCAGTTACAAAAACGGCGATCCGTACGCCATCAACGGAGAGGAGATGAGTCCCGCAACACTGCTCAAAACCCTCAACGACTACGGTAACAAACACGGTATCGGACGTATCGACATCGTCGAAAACCGCTACGTCGGTATGAAAGCCAGAGGCTGTTACGAAACACCGGGCGGAACGATTATGCTCAAAGCACACCGCGCCATCGAGTCGATCACCCTCGACCGTGAAGAGGCGCACCTCAAAGATGAGTTGATGCCGCGCTACGCCAAACTGATCTACAACGGCTACTGGTGGTCATCCGAGCGGCAAATGCTCCAGGCTGCCATCGACAAAACACAGGAGAATGTCGAAGGCGATGTCAGACTCAAGCTCTACAAAGGTAATGTTACCGTTGTCGGCAGAAGTTCACCGCATAGCCTCTATTCCGAAGAGCACTCTACTTTTGAAGAGGATGAAGTTTATAACCAAAAAGATGCGGAAGGATTCATCCGCCTCAATGCCCTGCGCTTTGTCATCGAAGGGAAAAAACAACCCAACCGAATCAAAAGAATGTTCGAAGAGAAGTAACCGCCGGCGGTATGTGCAATCGTCACATACTGCCTTCTCCACTCCTTTACAAAAACTACACAAAATCCCGCTATCATACTTCATGAAACCATTGAGGAGCATACCATGATTGGCGGACAATATAAAAACATCGTTTTAGTCGGACTGGTCATTGGCGGCTTTTTAATCTATATGTTACTGACAACCTTCTGGGTCATCGGAGATATCAGCAAAAACCGCTCATGTGTCAAAACATGCGATACACCGATCACTAAAAGCAAATAATCTCTGTCAGAGCATCCCTTCATCCGAAAAGCTGTAATAACCGCTGTGTGAAATAATGACATGATCCAGCAACTCTATACCCGTCAAATCACCCACCTCTTTGAGTCGCTCCGTAATTCTGATATCGGCATCGCTCGGTTTGAGTGTCCCGGAAGGATGATTATGGGCGATGATAATACTCGCCGCCCTGTCGGCGATCGCGTCGGCAAATACTTCTCTGGGATGGACGATACTCTGCGTCAGCGTACCGATAAATACGGTGCGGATATTGATAATATGTGACGCCCCGTCGAGTGTCAGCACCAGAAAATGCTCCTGCTTTTTGTCACGAAATGAGAAGAGCGCTTCATAGACCATCTTTGCCGAAATGATACGCCGCGGGTTGGGTGAAAGCAGCCTTTTGGAAAGCTCCAGCGCCGCCAAAATCTGCGATGCTTTGGCAACACCCAATCCGTGAATTTCACACAGTTTCTTCACACTCAGATGCTCAAACTCCCGCTCCAGTAAATCCGCTACTTCCCGTGAGAGTTTGCGTACATCTTTTCCATGTACACCCGAACCGAGTAAAACTGCCAAAAGCTCTTCATTTTTCAGCGCTTTGACACCCTTTTGTAAAATCTTTTCTCTGGGTTTGTCTTGTACATAGAGTTCATGTATTGTTTTCATCTGCTTCTCCTTTGATGAGAAACAGTATAACAATTTTTTACCTTTAGTACAAATTATATTTCAAATTGAAATATTTTTTGACATTTTATGCCGTAGCGGTTTCCGTCTCTTTCACCATTCCCGCTTCCACCAAAAACGGTGAATGGATATAGTCGATTTTCTTC
>JALWRO010000166.1:14034-19971 GCA_027080605.1 Campylobacterales bacterium | reverse complement strand
AAAGAGAGGAGTATCGTCAGATACTCTTCATGAAAATCCCATGCATACATGCCCGTACCGAGTTTACCGGTATAGGCTTGATTGACAGAGTAAAAATAAGCTCCCTTTTTTAGTATGCGTGAAATTTCCGACAGATAGCGATTGGATGTTTCATGATCGAGAAATCCCAAAGATGCGGTATTGGTGAGCAAATCGATCGTTTCACCCGGGATGTACGTCATATATTCCGGCGGGATCAGGATAAAATCATATTCATTGATCAAGCTTCTGAAATCATTTTTTTGCACATCTTCCAGCAAGGCTATTTTCGCATCGGGGAAATTGTAACGAATATAGTACGCGGCGAAAATAAGCACTTCGGGAAAATCGATTAAAATCTGGCAACTCTCGTTCATGTAGTAACAAAGCATTGCCGGAAGACCGCCGTAACCGGTTCCCAGATCGCAGACAACGGTTTTTGGCATACTTGAGAGCGGCACATGTTTGGTGATGTCCGAAACTGCGGTGGCATAAAAGAGGCTTTTCTCACTCAGCCGCTTACCGCGATAGACGATACACGCATTGTTCCCGGCACGGCTTTCCGACATGGACGCGAGTATCTCTTTGGGGATATGTTGTGCAAAACGGTGGTATTCCAAAACAACATCGATCGCTTTCAGATATTCACTGAAATAACTGTTTTTTGTATCGACATAGGTAAACTGGTCGGTAATGAATTGTTCAAAACGGCTCGCTTTTCTGAAGTTAATCAACTCATTTTTTCTGATTTGCCCGGATTCGTCGATAATCCACTCCCGTATGTTTTGGGAAACTTCCTCCCACCATAGTGTTTTTCGAATATCCAGGCTCTCTTGTACCGGCTGGTTTGCAAGATGATAAGAATTGGCGAGTCTGGTAAAAAAAGAGGCAGGGATTTCGGGTTCATGATATTGGATAAAGGGCGATTTCGGCCACAGAACGCTGTCGGAACCTTTTTTGTACATCCGTTTGAAATCTACTCTTTCAAATCCCTCCAGTTGTATCGATTTTTTGATGACCCTGCCGCCTGTAAGCAGCGCGATAAACTCTTTTGCGCCAAAGAGGATACGACCGGTATAGTTGTAAAAAAGTATCGCTTCAAAAGGGCATTTATGCCCGTGCCATTTGTGCAGGACAAATCTCGACTGCGGCTGGTAGATTACTTTGTCAATGACTCCCCTGAACTCTTTTTTGAGATAGCCGAAACGTTTCAGCAGCCATTTGCAAAGTGTCAGTATGTTTCTGTTATCTGTCTGCATCGTTACATTTTAGTCGAAAGTGGCTTTTCTCTGACAGAAATGATTTAATGGTCAACAGGTATTTTTCGATCACACTCTCTTCATTGTACTCTGAGATGATAATCTCTCTGCCGAAAGCACCCATCTCTGCTCTTTGTATGGGTGTCGCCCGGAGCATCTTCTCCATTTTATGCATCAAGTCATGATAATCTTTTGGGTTGCAGAGGTATCCGCTGACATGGTGGTTGATCAAATCCCTGCATCCGGGGACATTGGTCGCGATCAGTGGCTTTGCCATCGACGCGGATTCGAGTAAAATCATACTCATTCCTTCCCTGTAGGAGGGGAGTACCACACAATCCGCCTGCGCGATATAGGGGCGTACATCTTCGGCTGTACCCAGATATTCGACATAGCCCTGTTCTTCCCAGAATGTCACCTGTTCGGGGGAGATTGCCTGAGGATTTTGCGCATCGATGAATCCCAGCAGCTGCCAGCTGACATGCGGATACTTTTTGCGCAGCTCTTTGGCGGCTTTGACATACTCTCCGACCCCTTTGTCCCACAGCAGGCGTGCTATCAAAATGAACCGAAAGCTGCTATCCTTTTTGGGAAGTTGTACCGGTCTAAAATAGTCGACGTTGATTCCCTCACTGGGTAAGAGTTCTATTTTGTCATGAGGTACCAGTTTGTAGAGCAGAAACTTGTTCTTGTCTTCGGTGTTGATAAACCAGACTTGTGTGGCGTGTTTCAGTGATATTTTGTACAAAAATTTCGCCGCTTTTGCCGTCACGTTGTCATTGATAAATGTGTATCCCAGTCCGGTAATGACAGCGACCGATTTGATACCGGCTTTTTTGGCGGCGAGTGTACCGTAGATATTGGGTTTGATGGTGTAGTGAAAAATAAGATCGGGATGTAACTCTTTGTAGAGTGCATAAAGCCGTTTCATGAAGAGAAGATCTGAAAAAATATTGGTGCCTTTGTTGTTCATCGGAATATCGATGTAGATACACCCCATCTTTTCCAGCTCATCAGCGAAATGGTCATAGGGTGCGATGACATAAAGTCTGTATCCTTCCCTGACCAATCTTTTGATGATACCGGAACGGAATTTGATCATAGACCATGATGTGTTGGCAACCAGTACAATTTTTTTCATGTTGTTGTCGTGACCTCTTCGATTTTACGGGCATATTGACCGAGTATCGTCTCCATCCGGAACTCAGTGGCTCTTTTTCTGCCAGCAATTGCCAGTGCCTCTCTTTTCGCCTGATCCTCCAGCAGCCGCAACATTGCGTTTTTATAGGCTTCATGATCTTTAACTGCAACCAAAATACCGTAAGGGGTCTCCTCCAGACCTTTTTTCAGGAGTGCGTCAAACGGTGTGTTCGGTGCCAGAATCTCTCTGGGACCGGAAGGGCAGTCTGTCGAGATAACGGCGCATCCGCAGAGCATCGCTTCCACCAGTGCGTTGGGAAAGCCCTCCGCGTTAGATGCCGAGAGGTAGATAGCTGCTTGTTTCATAAACTGATAAGGATTTTTCTGTGGTCCAGTGAAGAGGATTCGCTCTTGCAGTTTCAGTGCGTTGACTTGTGCTTTTAAAGCTGTTTCATGAGGACCGTCACCGACAATCAGCAGACGTGTATCTTCGGGTAACGTTGCGAATATATCGATAATCATTTCGATATTTTTAATCGGTCTGAGTCTGGAAACAATGACAAACGTACGCGCTTTTTGCAACGGTGGCAATGTCTCCGGTTTTTGTTGTGCCAGTGCTTCGATCTTTTCTATTTCGTATGGGTTGTAGATAACGCACTGTTTCTCTTTGGAAATGTGGAAATTTTCTGTCAGATCCTGTTGTGTCCCCCGAGAGACATTGATGATTGCATCGGCTTTGGGGTAGAGTGTTTTGATCAAAAACTTGTTGATTGTCGCACCTATGCTCTTTTGGCTGTATGTTGAGCTGGTGTGTACACGGGCGCTGACGATCGCGGGTTTTTTGGTGAGCAGAGAAGAGAGGATATTGACAAAATCGGCACGAAAAATAAAACTGACAACGACGTCAGGATCACTTTGCCTGACATATTTTGCAAGCCGCACCGCATCCACCGGTAGCATCAGTAGTTTTTTGACGGCGTTGCTTTGTACATCGTCAGAGAAAGTGGTGATTTTAATCTCTGGAGAAACGGGGTAGGTGCGTACATTTTCAAGCAGCACGATTTCGACAGTGAAGAGTGCTTTGTCATGAAAACTGTTTGCCAGCA
The DNA here is from genome assembly GCA_027080605.1 of Campylobacterales bacterium. Taxonomy (GTDB): domain Bacteria; phylum Campylobacterota; class Campylobacteria; order Campylobacterales; family QNZT01; genus QNZT01. Next base: position 16,448 of record JALWRO010000166.1, on the reverse strand, counting down.
GGGAGAGTACTTTTTCCGCACCGCCGTGGGAGAGAGAGTTGACAACAAAAAGTACTTTTTTCTGTGGCACACAAACTCCTTTGGCAGTTAATGATTATTATATCGACAATCAAAGAGAATATTTTAAACGCATTTTGCTGAACTATGCTCTTTCTTAGCATAAGAGGAATATAAAAAAGTGATTTTGCCGATATGTTATTACCGTACCAACTAAATATCTAAAAGTTTGATGTAGCAATTTCGTTCATAATCAAGGCAGATTTTTGCAGGACTCGCCTTAGCGAATTCAAAAAAATCTAACGCAGAGTATGGACGAAAGTGCTACACCCTTCGGGGAGAACGATATGAGGCAATCTGCACCTGAAAAAATATTTGCATTAGCTACGGCTAGTCCTGCAGATTTTTTCACGCACATCTCACCTCATCTCGTTCTCTCAAACATTTAGATATTTAGTTGGTGCGGTAATAAAATAATAAAAAATGGATAAAATGAATATATGCATACATTAGCAGGTATATTTTGTAAAAACGACAAGCACTGTACCATAACAGAGAACACTACCCGTATGCAACTGGAAAACGGGGTTTTGGTATGGTCTGATGATGCTATGCAGAATAATACGCTGTTAGTACAATATGACGGGACATTGTACAATAGTTTCGACTTAAAAAAAGTTCTAAATCTCTCTTCTGATACAGGTGATACAAAAGTCATTCTCCAGGGGTATCGGCAATGGGGTATTGAGACACTTTTGCGTCGTCTGGAGGGGATATTTTCCTTTGTATTATTTGACAGAGAGCATGCACAACTGATTCTTGCCAGAGATCATGTCGGTGTCAAACCGCTCTTTTTTTACCGTACGCCTGAACTGTTTGCCTTCTCTTCATCCCTGTACCGTTTGGCGCAGAGTGACTTTTTTGAAAAGAGGTTGTCCGATACCGCTTTGAGAGACTATTTCACCTATGGATTTGTTTTACAGCCCGATACCATCTACGCCGACTGTTACAAAGTGCGTTCCGGGCATTTTCTGGTGTATGATCTGCACCGTGATACACTTCATGAAGAGCGATACTGGGGGCTGGGTGCCTGTTACGATCAGATGAAGCTGGATATAGATGAAGCATCATTACAGCATGAGGTAACGCGTGTTTTGACCGATGCCGTACAAAAGCATTTGGTTGGTGTGCAGGAGGTTGGTGTCTCTTTGAGCGGAGGGTATGACAGTTCCGTACTCGCCGCGTTACTACAGGCACATAGCGGACGAAAAATAAAGACATTTACCATCGGTTTTGAAGATGCAAAATATGACGAATCTTCCGATGCTGGGAAAATCGCTGCACATCTGGGTACAGAGCACACAGCATACTGTTTTACCGCGCAGGATGCCGTCAAAACGGTACCGATGCTTTCGGATGTATTTGCCGAGCCGTTTTACAATAACGGGGCGATTCCGACACTGTTACTTTCACGTATTGTCTCTGAAAGCGGGATGGAGACTCTTTTTGTCGGAGACGGGGGTGATGAGGTGTTTGCCACGGCGGACGATGCGGGACGTTTCGAAGCGGTGCTGGGATTTCCACGATCGTTGAAAAAGGGAGCTTCAAAACTGCTTCAGGCGCTTGATCCTACCGGACTGCCGTATCTGCGTCATTACAAAAATATGCCGACACGTTACTACAAAATGGTGCAGATGCTGGATGCCGGTGATATTCCCGGTATGGTAGAGTTGCGACTGATGCTTTTTCATCCTCATGAACAGAAAAAGCTGTTACTGCGTCATGTTCAGAGTGAAAAAAATATGTTTGCACAGATCGGTTTCGGACCGCATGCAGAGGGGGTTGATCAGATTATCGGAAGCTATTTCAAATCGCTGCTGATCAACGCCGAGCTGGTTAAAACGACGCAGAGTCTGAGGCTTTACGGCATCACTCCCAGAGTGCCTTATCTGGACAAAACGTTGATAGAGTTGATGGCAAAAGTCCCCGCCAGGTTGAAAATCAAAGGGGGTGTGAAGAAGTATCTTTTGAAAAATATCGCTTATGCGTATATTCCCGAAGCGTTGCTTGACCGTCCCAAAAGAGGTTTTTCCGTTCCTTTCTCCAAATGGATGCGAAAGGAGTTGAAGCCGCTGGTCGATGCGACACTCTCAGAAGAGAACCTGTCACGTGACGGCGTGCTTAATCCCCGCTATGTGATGTCGCTGAAAAAAGAGTTTTATCGCGGTAATGAAGACTATAAATACAAACTGTGGGCGATTTTCCTCTTCCAGCTCTGGTATGAGAAACATATGCGCTGATACTCAGTGCACGATATTTTCCCGTTTTATTAATTTGGCAATATTACGATGGGCGGTATCGTTCCAGTGTTTGTCACATGAAAAGCTGGGAATCTCCAAATGTTCTTTTTTTGCTAT
>JALWRO010000166.1:0-14024 GCA_027080605.1 Campylobacterales bacterium | reverse complement strand
CCGCATAGTCGATATGATGATTTTTCAGCAGTTTTGCTGTCTGATAAATAGCGCCGTTTAACTGCAGCCAGTTTTTGGAGAAATCTTCCCCTTCGCGCTTTTTGTACGGCGTGGAACTGTTTTCGTCGCCGCTTAGTTTTTTACGCAGTACGTAGATCCCTTTTCTGGCGAAAGTGTAGAATTCCAGATTGCCCAGCAGGTCACGGATGCGCTCTTTGGTGTCGTATGGTTTGGGTGGAATAACCGTAAAATGGTCGAGATCATGAAAATCGAGAAAGACTTTCGGACGCATCGTGGCGTCGAAGTTTGCGGGATCGACTTCGAAAATATCCGTTTCAGGTTTGACAAATTGAATGACCGCTTTGGTACGATTCAGGTCTGCTTTGGTTTTGAGGATCATATACTGCTGCACGGCGGAGGTTCCGCTGTATCCGTAGTTGAGAAAGTTGTATTTGCCGCCGTAGAGGGCGTAGAGGACATTGTGCATGAGGTTTGGATTTTTGACTTTGAAATTTTCCAGATAGGAGTCGCCGAGCAGTATGACATCTTGTTTCGCCGGATCGTAAGGGTAGTTGTTTTTGACCAGACCCCGTTCATCCAGATAGTACCGTGTCCTGAAGCATGTCGATTTTTCGATACTGGAGAAATTTTTTTTGTGCCACTGTCCCAGATCTTTGTCATACACGGCGGGGGAGATACCGTAACCAAAGGGAGAGTAGCGCAGGAAAAGTTCAAACAGCACCACCGCCAGCGTTGCCGCAATGAAAAATGTGAAAATCCTCTTCATGAAACCGCTCTCCTAAAAGTTAAAATATAAAAACTCTGAAACCCTGTCTTCCTGAACAGAGATATTGAACATCTGCAACAATGCAAAGAGAAAAAGCAGGACGGTGATAAAAAGATAATACTTTTTCAGCTTCTTGTTCGCGGCAAGTTCGTTGCTGTTGTGAAAGAGTAAGACGACGACAAAAGCCGCCGCGATGTACCACAGCGCCATTGTATTAAATGTCGCAGTGCCGCCGTTAAAGCCAAACATCCCTTTGAGTACTTTAAACGCGTCGTCGAAACTTTTGGCGCGGAAAAAGACCCATGAGATATTGACAAACATAAAGGTAACAAACCATGCCGCGACTCTGGGAAGTGTTTTCCCCGCTTTTTTCCAGAGTCGGTGGATCACCAGCGCCAGCCCGTGCAAAGCACCCCAGAAAAGAAACGTCCACCCCGCGCCGTGCCAGATACCGCCGAGCAGAAATGTGGTCATGAGGTTGTAGTGCGTTCTGTATTCCGACTTTCTGTTGCCGCCCAGCGGAATGTAGATGTAATCTCTCAGGAAGCGGGAGAGGGTGATGTGCCAGCGTCGCCAGAAATCCTGAATGGAAGTCGCTTTATAGGGCGAATCGAAGTTTTGCGGCAGTCGGATATTAAACAGTAAAGCTGCACCGATCGCCATATCGGTATAGCCGCTGAAGTCGAAATAGAGCTGGAAGGTGTAGCTCAGACTCGTGATCCATGCCGATGCGAAATCGAGTGAGGCGGCATGGTCAAATCCCTCGGTCGCCCAGACGGCGAAGGTATCGGCGATGACCACTTTTTTAAAGAGTCCGACAGCAAAGATAAAAAGCCCCTCGGCAATATGTGCTGCTCTGGGATAGCGGTTGTTTACATCGGCAAACTGCGGCATCATCTCTTTATGATGGACGATCGGACCGGCGATGAGTTGCGGGAAAAAAGTGACAAAAAGCGCATAATTCAAAAAGTTGTACTCTTTGGTTTCATGACGGTAACTGTCCACCAGATAGGCGATTTGCTGAAAGGTAAAGAAACTGATCGCCAGCGGCAAAACCAGATGCAGCAGCGGTATTTTTGTGCCAAAAAGAAAGTTTGCGTTATTGATGAAAAAGTCGGCATATTTAAAATAGCCCAGCAGCGCCAGATTGACGCCGACACCGAAAACGAGCAAAAGCTTCGGTTTTCGGCTGTGTGCCAGTTTTTGTCCCACCAGATAGTTAAAAACCATCGAGCCCAGAATCAGCGGCAGGTAAACAGGATTCCACCAGCTGTAAAAAAAGAGCGAAGCGAGTACCAGAAAGAGTTTGGCGACAAGGGTGCTGGCGTATCGGTGGAGTGTGAAATAGAGCAGATAGACCAGCGGCAGAAAGAAGAAGATAAACTCATAACTGTTAAATAGCATGGACTATGTACTTTTGACTTTTTTCTGTTGCGGAATTTTTTGACCGTAAAAGATGTCGTAATGATCCGGGAAAAATTTTGCCAGACCGTTTTCATGGGTAAAGGTCAGCTCTCCGAAATAGATTTTTCCACCGGTATAGTAAAAATCGACACGCACATAGGGAAAATCCTCCGCCAGTTTTTCCGCCAGTTGTACCATCGTCTCCAGAGCATCCGGTTTGGGCTGGGGATCGGCTTTCGGATATTTTGGACGATCGTGCTCATCCACCGGAACCCAGTTGAAGGGAAGCTCCTCCCAGTCCGGTGAATAGAAGATGCGTTTGTGTGTCTCGAAGCGATCAGTATCGACCTGAACCATTTCGACTTTGCCTGCAAATACATGAAATTTGTAATCTTTGGGCACATTAGCGTTTTCATCCAGCAGCAATTTTTCCACCACGATCATCGGTTCGATCTCTTTATATTGCCATTCGCGGTTGTTGTAGTAGTGGCTGCGTTTCATCCAGTAGTGCAGTTGTACTTTGATTGCTTCGAGATCTTCATGAAGTTTGTTTTTAACGATAATATTCTGTCCGCTTCCGTGGTTGACTTTGATGACAAAACGATCCGGTAGTTTGTCAAAGTCGATCTTATCGATACTGTCGGTGGCTGCGAGAAGCGGTACAAGGTATTGGTCACCGATTTTCTCCGTCACATACTCTCTGACACGGTATTTGTCGGAGCAGCGCGGCAGGAGAGGATCTCTGTCGAAGAGTTTGCGCCAGGTAAGGTATTCGTTCATGGTGACCGGATTGTTGAGGTTTGGATCTTTATGAAAAACTTTCCGGTAGTGTTTGAGCACGTGTGTTTTGTCCGACGTGAACCGAATCCGAAGGCGCAGCAGCAGATAGTAGAGTTCCAGCGGGAAATGGAGCAAAAGCCGACATACTTTGGATCGTCTGATACAGTGTTTGACTTTTTCCAGATCGGTGTGTGGTTTCATGAAAACTGCCTTTGTTTGCTCTTTATGCTAGATCGGCGCATTTTCAGAATTTTTTTGTCTGAACCGAAAAAAGATAAAGTAGGTTTTCGGGGCGATAATGACACAGCTGATGATGAAGAGGTTGAGCCATGCAACGCCTTCGATGGAGAAGTAGCGGATGACACCGACGACCAGCAGCAGATTGAGCAGACCGGCGGTGACAACAATTTTGTTCAGAAGCTTTGTCTCATTGTATATGACAAGGATATTGGTAAAATGGTTTCCGTAACTGGCAACGACCAGTAGTGGTGCCAGAATGTGTAGCAGGGTGACAAGCTGCGGTGTTGGTGTTTCGCCTGTGACAAGCTGAAGGATTTCAGGTGCAAAGTACCACACCCCCGTCGCAACAGGCAGGGTGATCGCAAGCAATCCCAGTGAAGCCTGAAGATTGCGTTTGTGAAACAAGGCAGGAGACTCTTTGTATAGTTTGGACATATAGGGGTAGATTGCCCTCGGTATGGAGGACATAATAGTACTGACAGCCCGCACGATCTTTTCGGCGATGGCATAGTAGCCGACGAGGGTATTGCTGACAAAAAAGCCCAGGATAATGATATTGAGACTCTGATAGAGCTGTACCGCCACTCTCGATGTGAAGATATACCAAGCGTCTTTGAGATAGAAGAGATATTTTTCCATCGGCTGGAGGTTAAAGCGTACCCCAAACTGTTTGACCGCGATGCGAAACGCCGTGAGACCGGCTATGAGTGCGCCGAGTGCATTGAAAATAAAGACCAGATCCAGATCATCCGGCGAGGTGACAAAGAGGACGATTGCCACGGCAAAAATGATCTTTGCAAGTGCGTTGAGAACGGTGATGTAGCGCATCTTTTCAATACCCTGAAAAAACCAGACCGGAAAAAGTACCTGACCGACCACCATACCGAATCCGTACAAGTAGAGCGGCATATACTCGGAAAACTTTTCGATACTCAGAGTCAATACAAGCAGCAACAGAAAAAAGAGCAGTGCCATGACCGCTTTGATCGTGATGACGGAGGAGAAAATTTCACTCACTTTTTCGGGATCGTCTCGGTGTAGTGAGATGTGTCGTGTTGCGGAGAGGTCAAATCCGTAATCGGTGATGATAATACCGTAATTGATCACCGCGAGCACAAACGAAAAAACACCGAAAGCGTCGATTCCCAGTACACGTACGAGGTAGGGAAACGTCAGCAGCGGTACGAGGTAATTGATGAGCTGCAGCATCGTCAGGGCGATGACATTGTCCATGATTCGTCGGAATGTACTCTCTTCTCGTTGCATATGCAGCCTGTATTTTGGAATAACTTTATATCGTTCGTTTTGTTATATATTTTACTAAATTAGCCACAAATGTACGCTATATATTAAAAAGTAAAATAAAACAGAAGATTGGTCGATATTTGGATAGAATATTAGTAACGGAGAAACAGATGGGATGTGAAATACCGAATGATACGCTGGAGTACACAAAACCGCAGGTGGATTTTGAGAGATGGAGTGATGCGAAGCTTGCAGAGATTGGGAGTTTGGTGGAAACATCCATAGCGCAGATATCTCGACCGGTGCTGGTTGTATTTGAGCTGGGGCATTTCACATTGCCGCGCAAAGCGGAAAATATTGCGTGGGCGAAGCAAAATGTTGCTTTTGTCGAAGCACTTGCCGGTCGGTTGATTCGCAAATATAACAAAGAGGTAAAGTTTCTGGCGACACTTTTGATCAACAACTTTGACAATGCCGATGAGAAAGAGGCGGAAGAGGTACTTCATGAACTCTTTGACGGCAATATCTATATCCCCCGTAAATCACTCAAAATACTCTCGGAACGCAATCTCAAAAACCGCGCTTACAAGGCGTTGAAAAAGAACAGTGCTCTGGCGGACAGTTTTATTCACATCGACGGTAAAGCTTATTTGAAAGATGAAGAGTATCAGCACGATCTGGCAGCCGGCTTTGTCTCCCCGGACGGTGATATCATTCCCCGTTGCGGTTTGATTCTGACCAGTTTTCTGAACAAAGTTTCCGAACTGGCACGTGTACGAATGCATCCTCAAAAGGATTACGAAGTGCTTTTTGTCTCTTTTTCACAGGAGTTTCATGAATATCAGCGTGTCAGGCTGGGGGTTGATATTTACACCTCTACGCATGATCTGGTGGTAACGCCGATCGTGATGCACTGGGATTACAGTCGGGATTGTTGTCTCATTTCCCACCGTGCCAGCGATGTAAAACAGTGGAGTGAGTATATTGGATAAATCTGATAAGCAGGGTATTTTCACTGTTTCGCTCGATTTTGAACTCTACTGGGGTATGCGGGATGTTGTCTCAGAAGAGGGATATCGCAGCCATCTGGAGGGTACGCCTGAAGCAGTGGAGCGGATGCTGGCGCTTTTTGCGGAGTACGGTATCCATGTCACCTGGGCGACAGTAGGGTTTCTCTTTTTTGACGATGCTTCCGAACTCAAAGCACATTTGCCTGAAAAACTGCCGGGTTATGACCATAAACAGTATGATTTGTACGACTACCTTTTGCAACAGGAAAAGTTGCATACGCCATACCATTTTGCACCGGATTTGATTGCCAGGATCGTCGATACACCGCATCAGGAGCTGGCGACACATACTTTTTCACACTACTATTGTCTGGAGTCTGGGCAGGATGCGGAGAGTTTTCATGCGGATATTGCCCAGGCGTGTAAAATAGCCAAAGCCAAAACAGGAATAGTGATAACAAGCCTTGTATTTCCCAGAAACCAGAAAAATGAAGCCTATTTACCGATTCTTGCCGAAAATGGTATCAATGCTTATCGCGGTAATGAGAAACACTGGATATACGATGAAAGCAACTGGGAAGAGCGCAAGTTGCTCAGACGGGCGCTGAAACTGGCGGATACCTATCTCAATATTAGCGGGCATCATACCGTACCGCTTCACAAACTTCAATGTCACAACGGGATGGTGGATATTCCGGCAAGCAGATTTTTACGCCCTTACAGCAAAAAACTCGCTTTTCTGGACTTCATGAAACTGCATCGGATCAAAAATAGTATGACCCGCGCCGCGCAAAAAGGGGAGATATACCATCTTTGGTGGCATCCCCACAATTTCGGTGCCGATGTTGCACGGAACATCGCTTTTCTGGAGAAGATTTTGCAACACTATGCACTGCTTCATGAACGGTACAATATGCAATCGCTGCATATGCGGGAAATTGCTACTCTGAGATTGTTTCCGCAATGATTTTCACGGCGTCTTCCAGCAATAGCTGGAGGTGTTCCCATGAAGTAAAACTTTCCGCATAAATTTTGTAGATATCTTCGGTTCCCGAAGGGCGGATAGCGACCCAGCCGTTTTTGGTGGTGATTTTTACGCCGCCGATCTCTTGATGGTTCCCCGGTGCTTTGGTGAAAATCGCCTCTATCTTCTCTCCGCCGAGTGTTTCGGTCGTAATATCTTCCGGTTTGAGGGCTTTGATTTTCGCTTTCTCCTGCGGTGTGGCGGGAGCGTCTATTCTGCGGTAGTAGGAGACACCGAATTTCTCTTCGAGTTTGCGGTAAAGCTGTGCGGGATCTTCACCTGTGACAGCGAGTATTTCCGCCGCCAGCAGGTTCATGATGATACCGTCCTTGTCCGTGGTCCAGGTACTGGCGTTGAAACGCAAAAAGGATGCTCCGGCACTCTCTTCACCGCCGAAACCGAGTTCGGCATTGAAAAGACCGAGTGAAAACCATTTGAAACCGACAGGTACTTCATAGACTTTTCTGCCCAGCGCTTCGGCAACTCTGTCGATCATCGCACTGGAGACCAGTGTCTTTCCTATCTTCAGATCGCGGTTCCATGCCGGTCTGTTTTTGAACAGATATTTGATAGCGGTGCTGAGGTAGTGATTGGGATTCATCAGACCCGCACTTTTGGTGACAATACCGTGTCTGTCCGCATCGGCATCGTTCCCGAAAGCGATATCGTAATCGTTTTTGAGGTGAATCAGTGATGCCATGGCATAGGGTGAAGAGCAGTCCATGCGGATTTTTCCGTCGTGATCGAGTGTCATGAAAGAGAATGTCGGATCGACAAAAGGATTGACAATCTCCAGATTGAGCTGGTGGATTTCATTGATTTTTTGATAGACACCGATACTTGCGCCGCCCATCGGATCGACACCGATTTTCAGCCCGGCACGTCGGATTGCTTCGATATTAACTATCTGGGGAAGTGCCTCCACATAGGGGGTAATAAAATCATACTCTTCGATAAATCCGCTTCCCATCGCTTCTTCCGGGGAGAGCAGTTTGATTTTCTCGATACCATTTTCAATCAGTGCATTGGCGCGTTTTTGAATCCACTCGGTGACATTGGTATCGGCAGGACCTCCGTTTGGCGGGTTGTATTTAAAGCCGCCGTCTGACGGGGGATTGTGGGACGGAGTAATGACAATTCCGTCACTGGTGTTGGTGTCATTTTTTTCGTTGTGATCGAGAATGGCGAATGAGACAAGCGGAGTAGGGGTGTATGCTCCGTCAGCGGCAATGTAGGTATGTACTTTGTTCGCCGCAAGCACGCGGATAGCTGTCAGTTGTGCCGGCGTTGAGAGTGCGTGGGTGTCTTTGCCCATGAAAACCGGACCGGTAATATGATACTCTTTGCGGTAGTCGCAGAGTGCCTGTGTGATGGCGATAATATGTGTTTCGTTGAAACTCTTTTTATTGGAACTGCCCCTGTGTCCGGATGTGCCAAACGAGACCCGCTGAGCCGGATCGCTGATGTCCGGGGTGAGGTTGTAATAGTTTGCGATAAGCGTCGGGATATCTTCGAGTAACGCTTTGGGTGCTTTTTCTCCTGCCTTTGGATGCATTATAACTCCTTTTTCAAAGCGTTATTTTAACATTTTATTATAAATAGTCCGATAGAAAAGTAACCAATGTCTGTTTGTGTTAACTTTTAATGACTTTTACTATAATGATTGAAATATTTTGATACTAATAGTAAAGGCTGGTTTTGGCAAAGATAGGCAAAATACTTCATGATTTAAATGAACTGGTGATGTTCAAACACTCTGTTTTTTCACTCCCTTTTATTTTCATAGCAATGATTGTGGCTGCGCACGGGTGGTTCGGCTGGCGTTTGCTGGGGCTTGGTGTGCTGGCGGCGGTAAGTGCGCGTAATTTTGCGATGGGCTTTAACCGTTATGCGGATATCGATATAGACAAAGCCAATCCCCGTACCGCAAACAGACCCAGTGTGGACGGGCGGCTGAAAAAGGAGACGATTCTCTTTTTCACCTTGTTGAATGCGGCAATTTTTGTCATCACTGCGTATATGATTAATTCGCTGGCATTTTGGCTTTCGTTTCCTATTCTGGTGATTCTGGGCGGTTATTCTCTCATGAAGCGGATATCGCCGATGGCACATCTGGTTTTGGGGCTTTCTCTGGGGCTGGCACCCATTGCCGGAGTGGTCGCGGTCAAGGCGGAGATTACGATGTGGTCTGTGATGCTCTCGGTGGGTGTGATGTTCTGGGTGGCGGGATTTGATCTGCTCTATTCGCTGCAGGATATGGCGTATGACAAAAAAGTCAAACTGCACTCCATCCCGTCACGATACGGTGCGGATTGTACGCTTTTTCTCTCTAAAATTTTTCATGGGTTAACTATTCTTTTCTGGATTTTTTTCGCTGCAGAGTCAGGCAGCGGATGGCTGACATACGCTGCTATAGGACTTTCGGCGCTTATTTTGTATTTTGAACATCGTATTGTAAACAAAGACTTTTCTAAAATTGATAAAGCATTTTTTACCCTTAATGGTTATCTTGGTATAATGTTTTTAATATTTGTTATTTTGGATAATTTAGGGCACCTCTAATAAGTATATATAGCCCATAGCTTTTTATATATGTTCATAATCGAGGCGAAACAACGCAGGACTAGCCAAAGCTAATTCAAGGCGTTTCAACGAAGAGTATGGACATATATAAAAAGCCCGAAGGGTGAGCACCAGTAAGGCAATCTTGCACAAAAAATTTCATCGCCATAGCTTTGGCTATGCCTCAGAAATTGTTTTGCACAATCTTACCTTACTGATGCTCACTATGGGCTATATATACTTATTAGAGGTGCCCTTATGAGTGACATCCGTTTTGTACCCGCTGTGCTGAAGTTGCATCTTGAAGCACTTCATGAAAACAACAGTGAAAATTTCCGGCGTGAATATACCGCACTTTCAGAATATGAAGAGGATGCGATCGGTCAGTGGCTGAAGATTGCCAGAGCAAGGGGCGAAACGAGAGATACCGATGAAGTGTTGCTCAACCTGCTGGTTGAGTTGCATAAAAAAGTCGATGAACTCACCGCACTGGTGAAAAATGAAGAGAAAAAACTGCTTACCCTGGCACATACGACAGAGATTCTGGAGATAGGGTTCGAGCATATACGGATTGAAGATCCTCTTTTTGACAAGGGGAGAGAGTATTACGGACGGATCGAGATGCCTATTTTTCCGAAGCGTGAAATGGCGCTTTATCTAAAGGGTATCGAGCCTTATGTCGCAGAGATTATTTTGATGCATGAAAAAGATATGAAAGACTGGAATGCCTACGTTGTCGCCAAAGAGCGTGCCATGATCCGTGAGTTGAAAAAAGGTAAAAAGAATGGTTGAGATTTTTGTATTTGTCGGGTTTTTGCTGATTCTGGGACTTTTGATTGCCTACTTTTATATGCGTGACCAGGCGGTGACCAGGCAACTGGGCGCTTATGAGCGCGCTATCGACGAGCTTAATACACGTGTGCATGCCATGGAGCAGAAAGTGACTGCCATTCCCGAGGGGCTGGAGACACTGCCCGATTTTGCGCAAGAACTCGAAGCGCTGGAAGATCGTCTGAACCAGAAGTTGAATGATCTGAGCGATCCTTTGCTCAAGGCGATTCGTGCCATCAAACAGATGGAACTGGAGATGAAACGCATCAACGACAGTCTCAATGAACGGATCAATAAAATAGAAGAGAACAACAAACTCAGCTCCATCTCCGCCACGAGCAAGCTTATCAATGAAAAAGCGATTATCGAACTCTATAAAAACGGCTACAGTGCGGAGGAGATCGCCAAGCGTGAACGTACACCGCTGGGTGAAGTGGAACTAATCCTGAAAATTGCCAATCTCAAATGATACACAGCGCCGACCCCTCCTGGCACAGTGTGCTGGAAAAAGCATTTGCCGCTTTCGATCCCGAATATCTCGCTTATTTGCAAAACGATACCGCCTATTTTCCTGACCGTTACAACTTTCTGAATGCTTTTAAAACACTGTCACTTTATGAAACGAAGTATATTTTGTTTGGGCAGGATCCGTATCCCCGAAAGGAGAGTGCGATCGGGTATGCGTTTATCGACGGTAAAGTGCAATCGCTTTTTTCCGAAAACGGTTTATCCAAAGAGGTGAACCGGGCGACAAGTCTGCGTAACTTTATGAAGATGCTTCTGCTGTGTGAAGGGGAGCTTGATAACGATTTTTCCAAAGAAGCGCTGACAAAGATAGATACATCAGGCTATATTCAAACAATTCACCAACTGCGACAAAACTTTGAAAAAAACGGTGTTTTGCTGCTCAATATGGCGCTGATTTTCAGTTCCAAAGAGGAGAGTAAAAAGCATATCAAAGCATGGCGCGGTTTTGTGCGGATGTTTTTGGATGCGCTTCATAAAGAAGCCGGAGATACAGAGTTGATTTTATTTGGGAAGATGGCGGAAGAGGTCAACAAGCTGGAAGAGGCAAAACCGTTTGTCAAACATGTTTTGCCTCACCCCTATAATATTTCATTTATCACCGATCCCAAAGCACACATACTTTTTGAACCGATGCAACTGTTACGTTAATTTGCCTCTTCAATCATCTGGTCAAGTTGATGGAAAAGTGTGTCGCTGGATGACTCCATCTCTTTAAAGTTCTCGATCAGTTCCGGTACGACCTCTTTGGTAAGCGGTTTGTCGGTGATAGCGATATTTTTATTGGCAGACGCGTGTACTTTCGCATGGACGTTTTCGAGTGCTTTAAATGTCTGTGTTTGTCCGAACATCGCTTTACCTTCGGTGTTGTACCATTTTCCGAATCTGCAGTCATTGTGTGTTACTCTTGGGCTTTCATTGCCGTCATCATACAGAACCGTATTGTAAATATTGGCTTTATAGACGATGTGATCCGCTTTGACGGAAGTGGCAAAGCTTTTGCGCTTGACGACTTCTGCGCTGTGCGCCGTGTTGTTGGCATCTTGGTTAAATTCGGAAAGTGTTGCCTGAAATGAGTCGACGGTTTCACCGGATGTCGTGGCAATTTCATTGACTTGTTCCACACTCGATTGGATATCCATTGTCTCCTGCTGGAGTGTCTGTACGGTGATGGCGATTTCCGCTGTCGCTTTTTGCGTACGTTCCGCCAGTTTTCGTACTTCATCGGCAACGACGGCAAAACCGCGTCCGTGTTCACCGGCTCTGGCTGCTTCGATGGCGGCGTTGAGCGCAAGGAGGTTGGTCTGGTCGGCGATATCTTTGATCAGGTTGACGACAGAGGTGATTTCACCGGTTCTTTCATTGAGCGAGCTGGCAGCGTCTGTGACGCCGGAGATCAGTTCGACCAGATAGTTTAGTTTATCCGCAAGTTGTGCCGTGACTTCGATACTCGAATTTGACTGTTCTGCAGTTCTGGAAGCAAGGGATGTAATCTCATCGACAAGTTCAATAGTATCCATCAAATCTGACTGAATAATGCTCATGCCTGCTTTAATTCCGCCGCTGATTTGGTCGATTTCCAGTGCAAGTTCACTTTTGAGTCTGCTTTTGTTGGCTTCGATCACATCACCGACTGCTTTGGCGGAAAGTTGACAGTTCTGTTTGAAGGTTCCTTTGAGTCCCTGACAGAAAACTTTTCGGTATGTCTCTCCTTCTCCTGCTTTCATAAGTGCATTGGCTGTACCTCTGAGTGTCGCTTCTACCTGGTCGAGCATATTGTTGATGTTCCATGCTGTCTGGGCAAGTGGATCGTTTGGATCGATACCTGTAATACGTACTTCAATGTTCCCTGCGGCAGCCTGGGCTACGGCATGGTCGATTTTCTGAACCAGTGTGGCACTGTTGTGACCCCCTGTATGGCGCTGTTTTTGATTATGCTTCCTGGATCGCGACAATAAATTCGTCATAGGTTGCTCCTTTTTCCTGTAATAGTTTGTTGAGATACGCTTCGGAAGAGGAGATTCCTCCGCCTGCTTCAAGAGACTTTAGTTTCTCATAGAGTGGCTTGATGATCTCCAGTGCTTTTGGATTTGGTTTGATGCGCACGGAGTAGTATCCGATAATATTGTTATTGTTATCATAGGACGGGGTGACATTTGCAAAAACCCAGTAGTAACTGCCGTCTGCCGACAGGTTTTTGACATAGGCAAAGATCTCTTTGCCGTTTTGGACATAGTCCCATAAGAGTTTGAAGACAATTTTGGGCATATCCGGATGCCGGACAATACGATGTGGTTTTCCCAGAAGTTCTGCTTCGGGAAGTTGCGCCATATCCATGAAGATTTCATTACAGTAGGTGATTTTGCCTTTGGTATCGGTTTTGGAGACGATAAAGTCGTCTTCGTTCATGATACGCTCGCGGTTGTTGGGTACGGGTGCACTCATACGTTGCTCCTTTAATATTGGGTTGGTTTGCTATAATATCGACAGAATGAAATTTTGTTTTAGGGGAATGGGAAATGTTAAGAGACGGTCATAACAGGGTAGTGAACTATTTACGGGTATCTGTCACGGAGCGGTGTAACTTCCGCTGTCAGTACTGTATGCCGGATAAACCTTTTTCGTGGGTTCCGAGGGAGAATTTACTCTCGCTGGAGGAGCTTTTTCTCTTTATTAAGGCGGCAATGGATGAGGGGATCAACAAAGTGCGTATTACCGGTGGGGAACCGCTGCTGCGTGAGGGACTCGATCAGTTTGTTGCGATGATCTACAATCACAATCCGGATGTTGATCTGGCGTTGACAACCAACGGTTATCTGCTGAAACAGACGGCACAGCGATTGAAAGATGCTGGATTGAAACGTTTGAATATCTCACTCGACTCATTGAAACCGGAAGTAGCACGGCAGATAGCCCAGAAAGATGTCCTGAAAGATGTCCTTGCGGGTATCGAAGAGGCGTTGCGTGTGGGCTTGAAAGTAAAAATCAATATGGTGCCGCTCAAAGGGATCAACGACGGTGAAATTGTCGATATCATGAACTATTGCAAAGCACGCGGTATTGAAGTGCGTTTTATAGAATATATGGAAAATGCGATGGCAAACGATGCCATCAAAGGGTTACTCGGCAAAGAGATTCTGGAAAAGGTAAAAGAGCAGTATGTCATCAAAAAACTTGGACGGGAAGGGAGCAGCCCCTCTTTTTCCTATCTGCTGGAAGACGGGTATAAGTTCGGATTGATCGACCCGCATAAACATGACTTTTGTGAGACATGCAATCGGATTCGACTGACGGCGGAAGGGTATTTGATTCCCTGCCTCTATTTCGATGAGGCGATGAGTATCAAAGATGCCGTACAGGCGGGAGATGTGCCTAAAGCGGTGGAAGTGCTTAAAGCCGTACTTCGTGACAAACCCAAAGAGAATCGCTGGAGCGATGAAGCAAATGAAACATCCAGCCGTGCATTTTATGAAACAGGTGGATGATTGAGTATGATTATCCGAAAACTTTTCAAGTTTGAAAATGCCCATGTGGTCAGAGGATGTACCAGTGAACGGTGTAAATACAGCATACACGGGCATTCCTATAAAATAGAAGTGCTTATAGAGTACAACTA
>JALWRO010000165.1 GCA_027080605.1 Campylobacterales bacterium | reverse complement strand
GCCCACGGTCTCTGGCTGACGGAACGCGGCAGCAGCTTCGGATACGGCAACCTCGTCGTGGACATGCGCTCACCGGTGATCATGCGCCAGTTTGCCCCTGTCATCTTCGATGCGACCCATGCCGTACAGATGCCCGGCGGTGCAGGCGGGAAGAGCAGCGGTAAAAGAGAGTTTGTCGCACCTCTTGCACGTGCAGCCGCCGCAGTCGGCACAGACGGCTTCTTCTTTGAAACACACTTCAACCCTGACATCGCCCTCAGCGACGGACCCAATATGCTGACACTGGAAGATCTGGAGAAAGTGATCGAAGATGTGCAGAAGATAGAGAAGGCGTTATCACCACTCACTTAATCGCCAGGAACCCTTCAAAGTTCATGAATTTCTGCACCGTAATGATATCTTCAAACCCTGCGCGTCTGAGCATATCAGTGTTGCCTTCGGTAGAGAAGGGTTCGAGTACGCCTTTGAGGCTGCGGGATTTGGCGATGATCTCATCGGGGCTGTATCCGCGGTCGAGTTTGTAGTCGGTGTAGAGTCCGGTCATAATATCCTGAAAACGTGCATCGTTGGCGCGTACCTTTTCAAACATAATGAAAGCACCGCCCCAGTGAAGTTTCCGGTAGATTGTGTCGATAAGCTGCTGCCTCAGTTTAGGATGAATGAACTGCACCGTATAGTAGGCGACAATCAGGTCGGATTGCGTGAAGTCGAAGCTGTTGACATCTTCATGAAGAAAGGTGAGATTAGGCAGTTGATAGAGGGAAGCTGCTTTTTGCACCATTGCTTCCTCTTTTTCGATACCGATAAACTGCGCGGAGCGGAAATCATGATGTTTCGCCAGTTTATAACTGAGCAATCCGGTAGAAGAGCCGAGTTCGTAACAGACGGAGTCCTCTTTGACAAAATAGTCGCTCAGTTTGACGATAAGATCGTGTCCTTCGTCGTAGAGGGGAACCGATTTTCGCACATGGGTTTCAAACTGTTCTGCGACATCGCCGTCGAAGCGCCAGTTGGCGTTCTGCGCCTGAATACCGTCTCCTGAATCTTTCATGATGTCTGGTGCTCCCTAGTGTATGACTGTACTGATACCTTTGTTGGCACTATGATAGATCACCGTTCCATATTTTTTGCTGAAGTACTCCAGCAACGCTTTTTGCAGGGTCGGTTCGATGGAGGGTGTGAACCAGGCGTTGTTGGAGATAGCAATCATCTGTTTCGGGTTGCCTTCAAAAAGTTCGTCACGGGTCGCTTCGTAGCAGATAGCGTTGCGAAATGTACCGACAGAGAGTTTCAGATCGACCGGTTTTTTGGCGGTGTGATAATCTTCCGCACCGTTGTAAAAGGTGTCGTTGATCCATTTAGCGATAAATTTTGGCAAAGGAATCTCTTCACCGAACGGCACAAGTACCACCTTGTTGGCGATGTAGACTTTACCGTGGTCGAAGTAGTAGGTGCTGTTGTAGGCGTTTTTCCCGTCACTGTAGAGTGCCCCGGCGACAATGACAATATCTTTGGAGAGATCCTGCAACTGTTTGGTCAGGTTGATGTCGGTGTTCAGAAACATCGGGAAAACACTTTCGTCGAGAATCACCATATCGTAGCCCTCGTTGACAGCATCGAGTATGTCGGCGATGTTATTGTTGACGGTTTCGGGAAGATAGGCTTCATCCCACTTTTTTGCCTGATCGACGTCGGAATCGGTCAGCATGATTTTGGTTTTCGGCAGAGGCAAATGCGTATCGAATGCCGGGTTGATTGCAAGCGCCAGCGGCAGAATCGCTGCAATTTTATATTTTGCCGGAAGCAGCGCCGCTACAGTGAGACCCAGTAAAAAGAGGGCGAATTGCCACTTGGCGATACCGAAAAAGGAGTGTACCAGCGTCACTTCGGGAATAAACCAGTTAAATCCCATCGGGTGAAAGTAGCTGAATCCCAGCAACAGGAGTGCTCGCATGAGTGGATGCGTAAAGAGTCCGATAATCCAGAAAAAGAGTCCGTAGGCAAACGCGACAAACAGCACCATCAGCGGAATCAGATACCCCACGCCGTAGTAGCGAAAAGAGAATCCGATCCAGTAAAACCAGAGCAATCCGATAAAAAAGCCGCTCCAGAAAAGTGCTGCACGTTTTTGTGTCAAAAGGAGATAAAAACCTGCCAGCGCCGACAGCGATGTCAATACCGCAACTGCTATTTCATGATGCAGCCCGAAATAGTCCAGATAGATAAAGAGGGAGAGCAACAGAGCGCTCAGCAGACCGGTGGCTATTGTCCGGAGCTGCAAATAGTCTTTGAAAGCCGCTTTGCTCCATGTCGGTTTTTCAATTTTAAAAATATTGATATCCATATAAACTCACTTTCTATATTCAAAAATCAAATATTTTAACAAAGTGACACTTAATATAAATCTGTCTGTATCTATATATCACAAGCCTTTTATCAGAGAAAGAGTGCTAATATACGCGAAATTTTATACTACAAAGGATTCTTATGCAACCACAGGCACAGGGGAGTTTACTCACTTCGATGTTACCGTTGATCGTACTTTTTGCTATTTTCTATTTTTTGATTATCCGCCCGCAGCAGAAGCAGGCAAAAGAGCACAAAGAGATGCTCGCTTCACTGAAAAAAGGTGACAAAATCGTTACAAGCGGCGGTTTGATGGCAGAAGTCGTCAAAGCGGAAGAGGATTATGTCAAAGCAAAAATCAATGACGATACCGTTGTAAAAATCGCCAAAGAGTTTGTTACCCGTAAACTGGAAGCATAAAAGGTCGCAAATCAGATGAATTTCAGACTTATTATATTTATGGTTGCCATTATTTTCGGGGTAGGACTTTCACTGCCCTCACTGCTGCAGACCGACAAAGGTCCTAAAATCAATCTCGGTCTCGATTTGCAGGGCGGTTTGCACATGTTGCTGGGAGTCAAAACAGAAGAAGCGGTCAAGTCGAAAATCAAATCACTTGCTTCGACCATCAAATTTTACACCGACGATGAAGAGATTATCATCGACGATCTGAAGATCAGCGACGATGCCGTCTCTTTTACACTGCTCGACAAAGATGAGAAACCGGCGCTGGAGAAGATGCTTCATGATATCAAGGGACTTTCCGTCGATGAAAACAATCTTCACTATACTGTTTCACTGACGCCCAAAGAGAAGGAAGCGGTGAAAAAGTTTGCCATTCAGCAGGCAGTCGATACGATCCGTAACCGTCTGGACCAATTCGGTCTGGCGGAACCGACTGTCGCGAAGCAGGGTAAAGAGAAGATTCTTGTTGAACTGCCGGGTATCAAAACGCCGGAAGAGGAGAAGCGTGCACGTGAATTGATCGCCAAAGCGGCGCATCTGCAGCTGATGGCTGTCGATGAAAAGCGTGCCGACCAGGTCTATAAACTCTCACCCGACGAAGCATCGGAATACGGCGATGTCATTCTTCATGATGTCAAGAACAAGCAGCAGAAATATCTGCTCAAAGCGGTACCGGTGCTCGACGGTAGTATGCTGACAGATGCCAGGGTTGCGTTTGACAAATCGAACCAGCCGGTCATCAACTTTACCCTCAACAGCGAAGGGGCGAAGATATTCGGTAACTTTTCCGGAGAAAATGTCGGCAAGCGTATGGCGGTCGTGCTTGACAATGTCGTCTATTCCGCACCGGTTATCCGTGAGAGAATCGGCGGCGGAAGCGGTCAGATCAGCGGCGGTTTTTCCGTACAGGAAGCACACGATGTCGCTATTGCCCTGCGAAGCGGCGCATTGCTGGCGCCGGTCGTATTGCTGGAAAAACGCAGTGTGGGTCCCTCTCTGGGTGCGGACAGTATCAAAGCGAGTATGATTGCACTGATCAGCGGTTTTGTGCTGGTATTTCTGTTCATGATCGTCTACTACGGCTATTCGGGACTTATCTCCGATATCGCGCTTGTCGCAAACCTCTTTTTGATTATCGCGGTGATGGCGCTGTTCGGCGCGACACTGACGCTGCCCGGTATGGCAGGTATCGTCCTGACGGTCGGTATGGCAGTCGATGCCAACGTGATCATCAACGAGCGTATCCGGGAACTGATGCGTGAAGGCACCAATATCAAAACGGCGATCGAAAAAGGGTATGACAATGCCATGAGCGCCATTCTCGATGCGAATATCACAACACTGATCGCTGCGGTTGTGCTCTATGCCTACGGTACAGGACCGATTAAAGGTTTTGCCGTAACGATGGCGATCGGTATTCTGGCATCTATGCTGACAGCGATTCTCGGAACACACGGTGTCTATCAATATCTGATGCCGCGTATTCAGCAGTCAAAAAATCTCAAAGCGTGGTTTGGGATCGATAAGGGAGTGAAATAGATGGAAATTTTTAAAACAGACAAAATATATGACTTCATGTCCAAAAGTAAAATCTTCCTGGGGATCTCTCTGGCATTGATTTTCGCTTCCTACGCACTCCTTTTTACCAAAGGTCTGCACTACGGTATCGATTTTGCAGGCGGTACACTGATTCAGGTCAAATATGACCAGCCTGCACCGATCAAAAAGATCCGTGAAGTGCTGAAACAGGATAAAATGTTCGCTTCCGCTTCGGTGACGGAATTCGGGGCACCTGAAGAGGTCATCATCAAAATCCCGACTTCATCCAAATCGGTCAGTACCGATATCGGCGACAAAGTACGAAACCTGTTGAAAGAGACCGGCAAGTTTGAAGTACGCCGTGTCGATATGGTCGGACCGAAAGTGGGTAACGAGTTACGCGAAAAGGGGTTGATGGCGATGGTGCTTTCGATTTTGGTGATTTTGATCTATGTCTCGTTCCGGTTCGAGTGGCGTTTTGCGCTGGCATCGATTTTTGCTTTGATTCATGATGTTTCGATTGCACTCGGAGCGATTTCACTCTTCAATATAGACGTCAATCTCGATATCCTGGCGGCGATTCTGACTATTCTGGGATATTCGCTGAACGATACAATCATCGTTTTCGACAGAATTCGTGAAGGTATCCAGAAGAGTAAAGTCTATAATCTCTTTGAAATTATCAATGAATCGATTACCAAAACATTGTCCAGAACGACACTGACTTCTCTGACCACTTTTTTCGTGGTACTGACACTCTTCCTCTTCGGCGGAGAGATTATCCACGGCTTCAGCTTTACGATGCTTGTGGGCGTGATCGTCGGTACATACAGTTCGATCTTTATCGCTTCACCGTTTCTTAAATGGCTCGGTTTCAGTGTTGAAGATTACAAAAAATCACTCGCGGAGAAAGAGAAACGTCGCAAAGAGCGCGAGCAGCTGCGTAAACAGTTTGAGGGAGGCGTCGTTTAGCAATGGATTGGGGGAAAGTAGTATTTATATTTTTTGCATTGATGAGCCTGACCACGACGGCGGGCTATCTCTACGACCACAATACTATTGCACTTTTTATCGCGACAAGTATCAATCTGGTCTCGACACTGCTGAAAATCGGTGTAAAAAATATTCTTTCTGCTGAGCTTTTCGCCTCCTCTCTGGT
>JALWRO010000164.1 GCA_027080605.1 Campylobacterales bacterium | reverse complement strand
AGTATCCGTACAAAAGTTCGGTACCTGCGGAGATTATCATCGACGATGTGGGGCTGGAAGAGTTGAAAGAGCGTGCGCATATCTCCTATGCCGGTGTCACTAAAGAGGACGGTAAACTCTTTGCGACAGGCGGGCGTGTACTGGTCTGTGTGGGTGTCGGCGACTCGATCCGTGAAGCGCGTGATCTTGCCTATCTGATGACCGGTCAAGTTCATTTTGCAGGAAAGAAATTTCGTAAAGATATCGCATATCAGGCATTGAAAGATGCTTGACGACGAGGCGCTTTTTCGTAAACTTCATGTAGAAGGAGTGCATCTGGCATCGATCAACAGACGTGCATTTGCCATGTTTATCGATGAGTTGATTATTTCCATCCTCTTCTTTTTTATGATCAAAGACCATCTTGCCGCGCTGAAAACACCCGAAGAGGTGGTAGTTTATACACAGTCGCTAATGATTTACGTTTTGATCATCAAGATTCTCTACCAGGCACTTTTTGTCGGTCTTTACGGCGCGACGCTCGGTAAAATGGCGATGAAGATCAAAGTAGTCGATCAGGAGTATCTCGATATTCCTTCATGGAGTGCTGCTGTGATTCGCGCCGTGATGCGGGTAGTGAGTGAAATCCTCTTCTACTTCGGTTTTGTCGTAGCCTTTTTCTCTCCGCTTAAACTGACTTGGCATGACAAATTTGCGAAGACCCTGGTGGTAGATGCGTAGGGTCGCCACGCTTTTTCTGCTCCTGCAAATTGCCCTTTATGCGGCACAGGATACTCCCCGAAAAACCAAATATACACTCTATGCCGCTACGGTAGAGACACTGGGTGATCAGGTGGTCGCCAAAGGTGATATTCTGATTTACACAGAGGATATGATGTTCTCCGCGAATGAAGCGATTTATAACAAAAAGACAGAATTGCTCATCTTGCGCGGTAATGTCACGCTTTTTTATCAGGGAAATATGATCAACAAAGCCAAAGAGCTGCGTCTGAACCTGAAAAAAGAGCAGTTTTTCGCTTCGGATGTTTTTATTCAGGAGCAGGGCTCCGATATCTGGATTAAAAGTAAAGCTTTTAAAGCGGATAAGAACAATTTTATCCTGAAAAAAGCGCGTTTGTCAAGTTGTCTGCCGGATGCTCCGGACTGGGAAATACGCTTTTCGACGGGGCATTTTCATAAAGACAAAGAGTATGTATCGCTCTACAACCCGCGCTTTTATCTGGGGAAAGTGCCGGTGCTCTATCTGCCGTGGTTTGCGTTTCCGACAATCCGTGAGCGCCGCAGCGGTTTGCTGCGTCCGGTGATCGGGTTTGAAAACAGCGAAAATCTGCTTTTTATGCAGCCGATTTTCATTGCACCGTCGAAATCGTGGGATATTCAGCTCAATCCTCAGATACGACTCAGTCGCGGCAGCGGTCTCTACACGACACTCCGTTTTGCCGATTCACCTTACTCAAAAGGGGCGCTGACAGTCGGTTTTTTCGACGAACAGCGTGCTTATGCGAAGTCTCACAATCTCAAAAACAGCATACACAAAGGTGCATCGTTTCACTACACTAACTATGCACTCTTTACCAAATATATCCAGAATAATCCCTACGACTACAAAGACGGGCTTTATGTTGATGCGACCACTTTGAATGATATAGACTATATCAACCTCAAAGATGACCGAAAGTATGCGGTGGACAAGCTGGTGACATCCCGTATCAACTACTATCTTTCCGGGTACGGGGATTATGTGGGTGCCTATGCGAAGTATTTTATTGATACGGAGAAAGTCTCCAATGCCGATACGCTGCAGACGTTGCCCTCTTTGCAGTACCATAAATTTTCACAGATTCTGGGGATCAAAAATCTGGTCTATTCGATAGACTACAAGTTCAAAAACTCCTGGCGGAGAGAGGGGTTGGGTGCCAGACAGCACGAATTTTCTGTACCGGTTGTTTTTACGATGCCCCTCATGAAACATTTTCTCAATCTCTCTGTGAGTGAAAATTTCTACTACTCCAAAGTAAACTATACCGATGCCAATGCAACTGTTTCCAATGCACGCTACCTGAGTAATTACCATCGGATTTCACTGGATAGTGATCTCATGAAACGCTATGACAACAAAGTGCACAACATTCAGCTCTCTCTTGCGTTTACGATTCCCAGTCTTCATGACAAAAACGGTTATTTCGCCGATTTTATCCCTTTCAATCTGAAGCAGAAAAATATCGCGTTCAAGATGAACAACTATCTTTACAACAGTAGCGGCGCCAATTATCTGACGGATCGTTTTACACAATATTACTATTACGACGAGGAGGATAAACCTTTCAACGAAGCGGAAAATGAGGTCATCTACACCTACTCGCCGAATCTCTCGCTGCGCAATGCGCTGATCTACTCCTATGAGTATCATAAGCTAAAAAAGATACAATCAGGTATATATTATCATGATGATTTGAATAAGCTTCGGTTTGATCATACCTATAAAGATGCGCCAAATGAGACGAAAATCAACTTTCTCAGTGCAGACTTTTCCCGTGTGATCGACCGCAGATACTCCGTTACGGGCGGACTTGATTATGATTTTGACAACAGTTTTACCAAAGAGTGGCGTCTGGGGCTGTTGATGCATAAAAAGTGCTGGAGTTATGAACTGCGGTATAAAGAGAGTGTGACACCGTCACTGACCAGCGGCGGAACGGAGTCTGTTACCAGGCGCGGTATCTATCTGCTGATGCGGTTTGCACATATCGGCGGTGTAGAGTATAAATATATCAAAGATATTGAAAGCAACAGTCCGGGCAATGATGTGACGGACACGATTGTACCGGAGGGAGTACCGGTTATACTGCCGGAAGAGCAACAGACACCTCTTCCGGAAAATCCGCTGCCGCAGGATGTACCGGCAGCACCGGTCGTCAACACGGCAAAAAGTTAACATATAGAAAAGGGTAGAAAGATGCGTAATGATGTCAGAGTCGGACTTTTTATTTTCATCGGTTTTATATTGCTGTTTGCCCTGAGTACACAGGTGGGAAGCTTTAAAAACCTTTCGAAAGAGGGGTATGCGCTTAAAGCACATTTGAAAAATGCGGCTGGACTTAATCCAAACTCCAAAGTCAAGGCAAACGGTTTGGAAGTCGGTTTTATCAAATCGCTTTCGATTGCCAAAGAGGGTATCTTGGCACGCCTTTTTATCTATAAACATGTCAAAATACCTGTCGATTCCAAAATAAAGCCGGTGCAGGAGTCTTTGCTGGGCGGACGCTACCTGGAGATTTCACTCGGTAAAGCGTCGGAATATCTCAAAGACGGCGATTTTATCCAGTCTGCACCGGAACTGCTTTCGATACAGGATGCCAGTGACGCGATGGCAAAAGCCGCCAACGAATTTAAAGCACTGGTAGTGGAAGCCAGGGAAGTGCTGACGCCGGAAGCCCGGGAAAATTTGCGAAGAACATTTGCCAACCTGGAACAAATTACCGATGAACTGAAAAAATTGACTTCACTCGATCTGTTGAAACAGACGATTACCAACTTCAACAAAATGGGAAAAAATCTTGCCGATGTCGGTACGAAGTTCCAGGTAACCGCAGATACGATCAACGGTAAATTGCCGCAGATAGTCTCCAATCTCGATGCGCTCATGAAAGATCTCAGAGCCGCGGCGTCTGACCTGAAAGAAAAAGTACCGCATCTTGCACAAAAATTTAACCAGATAGAGGATGAATTGCAGGGTATTCTCCGTCAAAACCGCAAACCGCTCAATGACACCCTCGTCTCCGCGGACTCTTTTTTCAGTTCCGGTACGGATACATTCGACAAAGTGGAAAACCTGCTCGATACAATCAACGAAGTGAAACTTGAAGTAGCGATGCACACGGAGTATATGAACAATGACAAATATGCCAAAGGCTATTTGAATCTCAATTATATTCCCGCAGATACGAAGTCGTATCGTTTCGGTATAGCGGGTATGGATGATTACTCCCGTCTCGATGATGCGGGGAATCTGATCCCTCCGAAAAAACATGAAGATTCAAAAATTCTGATCAGTGCGCAGATTGCCAAACGGCTGGATGATGTCGTACTTCGTACGGGTATTATCGAAAACGGTGTCGGTGCGGGTATGGATTACTATATGCTCGACGATCAGCTTGAAGCGAGTGCGGAAGTGTTCGACTTCAATGCCCAGAATGATGTACGTGGGAACAGTCCGCATGCCAAGGTTAGTTTGCGCTACAACTACCTGAAGCATCTCGACTTTTACGGCGGATATGACAACTTCCTCAACAACAGGGCGAAAAATGCCTATGTGGGTGTAGGTATACGCTTTTTCGACGATGACTTGAAAAAGCTGATCATGAGCCAGAGTCTGGGGGCATATGCGAAATAGCGACGATATTGTCAAAAAACTCCACCATGCACTGCACGTACTGGAACTTCCGGTACTTGTCTCATGGGAAGATATCAAAACACAGTATCGTAAACTAAGTAAAAAATACCATCCCGATTTTAACCAAAAAGAGGATAAAATGCGGGAACTGAATGAAGCATATGCACTTTTACGGCACTATATCTTTCATTACAGGTTTACCTTCAGCGACGAAGAGATCAAAAAACAGTTTCCGGAAAGCGACCATGACCGAAAATTCCGATTTTGATACCCATCTTTTTAAAGACCGATACGATGCCTACAATGCACTGGTCGAAATATTGCCGGTCAAAGTGATGCAGCATGAAAAGTGGATTTTGCTGGCGCTTTCCGGTGGTGCGGTGGAGATTACCGCCAAACTGGCAAACCGGTTCGGATTTGATTTCGACCTGCTTTTCAGTGAAGCGATTGTCGCTCCGAACAATGAAGAGTGTCAACTCGCGATGGTCAGTGAAACGAACGATATCGTAATTGAAGAGAAACTGGTGCAGAGTTTCGGTATTTCGCTCGACTATATTTATGACGAAGGCGAACGCCTCTTTCATGAACGTATTGTCAAGTATCAGCACCGTTATCGGGAAGGTTTGGGTGTAAGCGATTTGCGGGATAAAAATGTCCTGCTGGTCGACGAAGGGTGCGAAACCGGATTTAATACCATGTGTGCGCTCAAAAGTGTGCTCAATATGGGCGTACGGAAGGTTTCGCTGGCGACACCGGTCATACCGGACGACCTTTTTACACTGGTCGACAAAAAAGTGGACAAGATCTATGCCGTGCATATCATCAGGGATTTTATATCGGTGGATTACTATTATGAAAATCTGCCGAAACTGAAACCGAAAGAGATTAAAGCGATACTGGCGGAGTGCAAGCACTATTTGCCGTATATTAAAGGAGAAGAAGCGTTATGAGTTGTACCGTCACAATCAATGTGAACAATAAAGAAGAGATCTATGAGATAGACAAAGTTGCCAGACAGGCAGCCGGAGCAGTGTTACTGCGTGAGAAAAATGCGGTGGTTCTGGCGACCGTCTGCGGCGGTTCACTGGCGCTCAAAGCGGCAGGTATCGAGGTGCAGAAACTGGTTG
>JALWRO010000163.1 GCA_027080605.1 Campylobacterales bacterium | reverse complement strand
CGTCTCTGAAATCTGCATCATCGTATTGGAGTTTTGTTTCAGACCGCTGATGTTAATCTCCACTTCCTGTGTCGCTTTCTGCGTTCTCTCCGCCAGTTTTCGTACCTCATCGGCAACAACCGCAAAGCCGCGTCCATGCTCACCGGCACGCGCCGCTTCGATGGCAGCATTGAGCGCCAGTAGATTGGTCTGATCTGAAATATCTTTAATAAGGTTGATAATTTCCGCAATAGAATTGACAGAATCGTTCAACGCCGAAGAGTCGTCACGAAGTTGCTCCGTATATTGCTGAATATTTTCGACAGATCCTTCGATTACACCTGTCTGAGACTCCACTTCACTGACTCTGTTCAGTGTCTTGTCATTGAGTGCATTGATATTGTTCAGCATAAAGAGGTTTTCATCGATGGTATTTTGCAAAAACCTGACACCGTCTTCGTAACTGCCGAGCAGTGTACGCAACAGTTCTTCTCTTACTTTGGTAATCTCTTCTTTGCTGTTATCCTGATAGTAGTGCAGCGTACTCTGCAGTTGTGCGATCTGGTCTCTTAACTGGCGGTTTTCATGTTCGAGCATCTCGACACGGGAATTGCTCTGCGCGTGTGTATCGGTATATGAAGGTGCTTTCGTTGTACTTCTTCCAAACATTTTTGATTCTCCTGATTGTGAATTACTTCTATATCGACAGAGAGAAAATATTTTTTAGAAAAGCGGAAAAGTTTCTATTTTTTTAAATCCAGATCATCATACATCCGATCAACCAGCTTGAGCACATCTTCTTCATGAAATGCACCGTGATAATCCTGCTGCGTCATATACAGCGGGTGCATTCCGCGTAATAACCTTATCTTCATGAAGCCGTCGTATGTCGCATCGTAACTGCATGTGAGAGGATTGTTACAGTGACGGGGATACTTTTCCGCCTCCACTTCCAGCGTATAAGGCGCCTCATCCGTCACGCGAATCCCCTCAGCTTGAAGCAGTTGCACCAACTCTTTGCGCAGTTTCAGATCGGTAACGGAAAGCCGTACCTCTTTGACGATATTGCCTTTGACAGAATCATCGTAAATCTGGGTAAAATGTTTCTCTTCACAACCAACAAGGAGCAATACGACAAACAAAAGAGGGAAAATTTTCGACACACCGTTTCCTTAAAGCAGAAAAATAGATAAAATATCTTGCATTTCCTTAGCAACTTTTTCGCTATAGTTTTAAAAAATGAAAAAGGATTATATCATGAAAAGACCGTTGATGCTGTTTATTATCACTGCTTTACTGATTATTGCGGGGGCTATGGCGTACCAGGCATATACGCACGGTGCTTTCAAAGGAGCACACGGTGCCAATACCGCACCGGAACCGGATGTAGAAACAAACTGATTCTTGGTTAAGAGGGAGAGGACTACTTCCTCACCCGCTCATCGATAAAAGTTTTATCACCTTTTTCCAGCGTAGTACGATTGATAGTCTGCTTTTTTCGGCAACTCTCTTTCTCTCTGCTGCGTGTTACACTCTTTCTCGCTCTGGCAGTGCTTTTGTAGGAAATACACATTTTCGATCCTTTTTTTCTTCTGATGAAATCATCATATCTGTTTTATGTGTAGTTATTATGTAGCCATGTGTGTATACTTGCAAGGCAAAACTACTCTATTTATCGGCAAATTTCGGTGTTTTTTTGAATATCGTTTTGCCACTGTTTTGCAGAAGAAATATGATAACTTGCAAGTTTCAAATTTTATAGAACTGTTTCATAATTATTGACAACCTTAAAAATAATTAGAGTTGAGAAATGTAAATGTGACAAAAAGTAGCATGTATTGGTAAAACACCTGCAAAGCTAATAAGATCACCCTCTTTGGAAATGGAGACTTTAGTCCCACCAAATAAAGGTGTAGCTAAAGCAACACTTCCAAAAATAATAGCATTGACCGGCACTGTCTGTCATTCGTTCAGTGAATTCAACAGTTTTTCCATGTCTGACTGCGCTTTGAGCAGCAGCTCTTTGAGTTTCTGGTCTTTGAGGGTGAGTGAAGAGAACCAGTTATAGACGTTGGGGAAAACGAGCGTGGTCTCTTTAGCGTCTTTTTTCTGATACATCGCGAGGGTACACGGTGCAAATGCGCCTGCTTCGGGGTGTGTCCGGGCTATGTTGTAAATGACTTTCAGTTTGCAGAGTGAATAGGTGTCGTAAAAGAGGAAGTCTTCATTTTTCGCTTCGTCTAATTCCATGCCGTAAGAGAGCTGGCTTGCCAGGATGAAACCGATCGGTTTGAGTCCGGATTCGATGGTCATTTTGATTTCGTCAATATTGTCTTCCGCTTCATCCGGGTCAGATTCAACGGTAACACGGGTCAGCAGCGGGTGATCGACTTTGACCGGCTGGTACGGCAGCTTGACTTCTTTCATACCCGGTGCGGCACTTTCGACCGCTTTTCTGGTCGCTGCTTCGAGCTTTTGAAAGAGCGGTGCTTCCCCGCCGACGATTTGACTCATCGCTTTGGCGCTCAAAAAGGCTACATAAAGCTTCTTGTCACCTTTCTTTTGCCAGATACCCATCGAAAAGGGTGTAAACACGCCTGCGTCGGCATTTTTGACTACCAGCTCCATCGTAATCTTTTTATGATACGCGATGAGCAGATTATAAGTGTCAAAACTTGTCTTTTGAAACTGTTTTTTAAACGGTCCGTTCATATCTCTGTTTTTGGGAATGACATAGCCGTTTTTGGCAAGTGCTTCTTCGATCACTTTCGGCGTCACTTTGCCGTTTGCATTGTCCACTTCATAGACGATGATATTCTCATTTGCCTGTACAAAAATTGCAGCAAAAAGCAGTGCCGCAACAATTTTTATCCATTTCATATTCTCTCCTGTTTCAGTATACATATTGGTTTACGGGCGAATGTAAATCCAGCCCCTGAGCTGTCTTTCGATCAGCTCGACAATGCCCGCGGTAACGATCTCCACACCGTCGAGCAAATCTTCTTTTTTGAGTTTCAGTGTTTTCATGGTATTGCCACACGCGATAAACTCGACATCGTACGTCATCAGCGATTTGACACGTTTGGAAAAGCTTCTGAACTTCTGCAGCGTCTTGATCCCTTTGGAATAGCAGACAATACACACTTCACACTTCTCCGGTCCGTAAAACTTCATGACATTGTTCGCCGAACTGAGTACATGGTTGATCGCGGAGTCTGTCCCTTCGGATATGGGAAAAACAAACCTTCGCGGGTTGTCGATAGACGGCTTCGGATCGGCAAACTCCGTATCGGCATGGAGCAATCCGCCAAACATTAGCAATAGCACCAAAATATATTTCATCGTTTCACTTCCTCCAGTAAATGTATAAAATCTTCTTTGTCAAACGCTCCGGGCACCACTTTCAATACTTTTTGATTTTCGTCGATGAAAAAGAAAGTGGGTGTGACTTTGTATTTTAACCCCATCGGCAAAGGTGTTTTAAACACATCCACCGCAACGGATATAAACGACTTTTTCAGTACTTTGACCACATCGGGATCTGCCAGAACTTCATGTTCCATCTTTTTACAATAGTGACAGTAGGGGCTGGTCGCTTTGATCATGATGACTTTATGCTCTTTTTTCGCTTTTTGCAGCGCTTTTTCAAACGGCTGATAATGCACAGAGTGCGCTTTGAGCGTTTTGTCATCGTAGTCATAGATATAGGCGACAACCGCTTCGACTTCCTCTTCGCTTATTTTGCCTTTCATGGAGGGCATGGTATCAAACGCCGCGAGTACTTCGTCCATACAGACACTTTTTGCTTTATCCGGTTTCTCCAGATAGTCGCGTACAAACTCGCTGATCTCCATCAGCTGCATCTCTTTGTCTCCGTTGGGATCGCCGATTTTCTGCTTCAGGCGAAAGGAGAGCTGGTTGAGTGTCGGCGCTTTGAGGTGGAGTTTTGTATGGTTATACTCCACAAAATTCTCTTTGAGTTTCCCCATGGGAATGTAGCCTTCATGACAGGATGCACACTTTTCTTTATATACTGTTTCACCGTTGCCTGATAACACTATAGAAAAAAAAGTCATCAAAACCAAAAATCGCATCTTTTTCCTTTTTCAGATTGCCGTACCGGCTCCGCTATAAAGGAGGAGTCGGAAAGGAGTCGGTACGGCAAGGTAGTTCTAGAACTTATACTGGTACTGTACCAGCCACGCATCGTCTTTGTAGCCTTTGAGACCGTTCCAGACTTTTGCACCGTCGGTATCACCGCTTGCAACCACGTAGTTCAGCTGAATTCTGTGCGCGTTTCTTTTACGCTTCGAACTTCTGTTCATCTTCGCGTCAAACGGATCAACATAGTAATTAACACCGATGTAGGTATTGCCCAGGTTGGTGCTGACACCACCTTTTTCCGCATCACCCTGAATAT
Organism: Campylobacterales bacterium; assembly: GCA_027080605.1. Classification (GTDB taxonomy): domain Bacteria; phylum Campylobacterota; class Campylobacteria; order Campylobacterales; family QNZT01; genus QNZT01. The sequence goes on along the minus strand of JALWRO010000163.1, from coordinate 1,127 downwards.
GCTTCAACGCAAGCTCTACCTGCGGATCGACGTAATATGTCCCTGTCACAGCGTATGTGTTTTCATCCCAGCCGGAGACACCTTTGATATTTTCAGCTCTGAACATCTCAAACTTGACATTTCCTTCACCGAAGTGAGAATCGATACCGAAGTTCAGCGCTTTGTAGTCATCCGTACCTACACCGCCTGCCTGTTTGGAAACACCGTAAGAGAGTTCCGTGTGCAGCAACTCTGTCCAGTCCCACATGACACGACCGATATAGGCATTGTCCTGAGCCGGTTTCGCTTTGGTCACCGCGCCGCTGCGTCCCGCCTGGTTTGCGATCATGATATCATAACCGAACCCTTTCCACGGTCTTTCATGACCCATCTCAAAACCGTTCGCTTTGTTACCTTCATATCCGATACCGCGCCCGGAGATCATCAGACCCATGTCTCTCTCAAACGCCAGCTGTTTGTCAAATCCACGCTCAACTACATCAAGGTTCCAGCCCGGAATAGTAAAGCCCATACCCAGCGGTGTTTTGATCAAACCGAGTTTGATTGTCACGGTGTTGTCTATGAAGTAACTCACAAACGCATCTTTGACCATATCCGGCAAACCGACGCCGCTTTTGTCGTCATGCGGTCTGTTGAAATCGAGAAACAATTTCCCTCTCACATGTCCGGCTGAATAGTTCGCGCCTAAACGCACACGCTGCGCACCGAATTTTACCGCGGCATCGCCGTCTTTCATCCCTTTGGTGCCGTCACCGCCGCGTGCTTCGATTTGTGAAAATCCGTAGATACTCAGTTTCGTCGTCTGTGCACCGATTTTCTTCTGCAGTACATAGCCTGCGTTCGCCTGTGATGTAAAAAATAACGCCGCCGATGCGACAACTGCCAGTTTTGTAAATGTTCTCATTCCTCTTCCTTATAAATTAATACTTTTGGCGGGGAGAAAGCCCGTCAAAGTGTTCCAGATAATACAAAAGTGCTCTTCATGAAACGGTGACTAGCACTTTGCGCCTTTTTTTGGACATCCACATCCGTAGTCAAGTACTTTGACGTTGGATTTCGGGCTGATATCCACTACCTTCTTTTTACGGATATAGTCGCTGACTACTTCGTAAACCGCTCTGATCTTC
>JALWRO010000162.1 GCA_027080605.1 Campylobacterales bacterium | reverse complement strand
TATTATGGAGCTGATTCACAACGTTGCGTTCAAACACAGCGGTTACTCCGTATTTGCGGGCGTCGGTGAGAGAACCAGAGAGGGTAACGACCTCTACAACGAGATGAAAGAGTCTAATGTACTGGACAAAGTTGCACTCTGCTACGGTCAGATGAGTGAACCTCCGGGAGCGAGAAACAGAATTGCACTGACAGGTATTACGATGGCGGAATATTTCCGTGACGAAATGGGTCTGGATGTTTTGATGTTTATCGATAACATCTTCCGTTTTGCACAGTCCGGTTCCGAGATGTCTGCACTTTTGGGTCGTATTCCTTCAGCGGTTGGTTATCAGCCGACACTGGCACGTGAAATGGGTGCGCTTCAGGAGAGAATTACATCTACCAAAAAAGGTTCTATCACTTCCGTTCAGGCAGTTTACGTACCTGCGGATGACTTGACCGATCCTGCACCAGCAACAGTTTTCGCACACCTCGATGCGACAACAGTACTGAACAGAAGTATTGCGGAAAAAGGTATCTATCCTGCGGTCGATCCGCTCGATTCAACATCAAGAATGCTTGATCCTGTCATTATCGGTGATGATCACTACAATACCGCGCGTGGCGTTCAGTCGATTTTGCAAAAGTATAAAGATCTTCAGGATATTATTGCGATTCTTGGTATGGATGAACTCAGCGAAGAGGATAAACAGATTGTTGAGAGAGCCAGAAAAATTGAGAAATTCCTTTCTCAGCCGTTCTTCGTCGCGGAAGTATTTACCGGTAGTCCGGGAAAATATGTTACACTTGAAGAGACTCTGGACGGTTTCAAAGGTATTCTGGAAGGGAAATACGACCATATGCCTGAAAATGCATTCTATATGGTAGGTAGTATTCAGGAAGCAATTGAAAAAGCTGAAAAAATGAAAGGGTAGGGTTTTCCCTCTCTTTCTAAAAGGATAATATATGGCTACAATGAAAATGGAAATTGTAACACCGCACGGTGTTATTTTTGACGGTGATGTCAAAAGTGTCACACTGCCCGGTACTGAGGGTGAATTCGGTGTTTTGCCGCACCACGCTTCTTTGATGACAACATTGCAGAGTGGTGTGATTGACATTGTCAAAGCAGACGGATCTAAAGAACTTGTCGCAATCGACTGGGGGCATGTCAAAGTCGACGGCTCGAAAATTTCTGTACTTGCAGACGGTGCCGTTGCACTCGGCGGTACAAGTGACGAGATCGCCAAACATATCGATGAAGCGAAAAAGCTGATTCAAAGCATGAGCGATTCTGATGTAGCGATAGCGGCAGCTATGGCAAAAGTGGAGACTGCAGCGAAAAGCGGGCTCTGAAATGGAACTCCTCTTTACCTATATCACCAGCGGGGGGATTATCTCCACCCTGGTTTTTATCTGGTTATCGATCTACTTTATTCTTACCGTATGGGTCTGGATTAGCAGATATCTTACTCTGAACAAATGGGAATCTGTTGAAAAAAAGACACTGGAAATTCTTTTGCATGGTTCACGAAATATCAGCAAAGAGTCGATTTTAAGCAGGTGCCTTGCCACTGCTTCCTCTTATAATACTCTGGCAATTTGCAAAAATGTTGCTGAAAAGAAAGCGACCGCATCACTCTCTGTTTTGTCGGTGATCTCTTCCACGGCGCCTTTTATCGGCCTGTTCGGTACGATCGTTTCAATTCTCAATACCTTTTCACAACTCGGCAACGCGCAGACAGCTTCGCTGACAGTGATAGCCCCCGCAATCAGTGAGGCACTGGTAGCGACGGCAGCGGGAATATTCGTAGCGATACCTGCGTACAGCGCCCACGTCATGCTAAAGCGAAAAGCGTATGAACTCATGAATATGATCCAGCGTGAGATCGAATTGCTCTCATCGGGCGAATCTCCCTATTACGAGTAAACGATGCAATTTAACTGGGATGAGAGTCCGGATCTGAATATCACGCCGCTGGTGGATATTATGCTGGTGCTGATGGCTATTTTAATGGTTACTGCACCCGTGATGGAGTATGAGGAAAATATCAATCTTCCTCAGGGATCGGCACAGAAAGCGACACATAAAATACCTGATCTCTCCATTCGTATCGATGCGAAAAAGAACGTATATATCAAACATGAAAAGTTTAGTTTCAACACTTTCGCGGATGATTTTCTTTTACAGTCGCATAAATATCCTAAAAATACCGTAGTGTATATCAAAGCGGACAAAGATCTCAAATATAATGATGTCATGTATATTTTAAAAGTCATTAAAGATTCAGGCTTTACCAAGGTATCTCTCGTCACGAATGGCTGAAAAATTTTCTTATAAATTCATCAGTTTACTACTGGCTATTGCCATCTATATTGCTGTACTTTTCGGCATATACTATGCTGTTTTTGAGACGGAAAAGAAAAAAAAAGATTACGGATTCAATGTTGAAGATGCGATTGTCGTCAATATCGACACGCTCATGAAAGAGAAACCGAAGCCTGTGGAAAAACCGCAAGAAAAGAGACCGACTCCTCCGCCAAAACCGCCAAAGCAGGTTGCTACACCGCCAAAACCGAAAGAAACGGTTCAAAAATCTGAAGAGAAGCAAGCTGAAAAAAAAGTCGAAAAACCTGTTGAATCACCGCCTTCCGAAGAGAAAGAGAGCAGGGATAAGATGGCAAAAAGTGCCAAAGACCTCTTCTCGACCGTACGAACGGACAAGTATAAAAAGGCGATGGAAGAGAAGCAAAAACAGCGTGAGGCACGGGCAAGCCGTTTGCGTAAACAGGAAGCGGAAAAGGCACGCAAAAGAGCTGAAGCGCGAAAAAAGGCACGGGAAAAAGCGCGTAAGATAGCCGCACAGAAAGCACGTCAGGCGCAAAAACTCCTGGAAGAGCTTCAGTTGAACCAAAGTACCTCTAAACACCTGAAAAGAGGAGAAGAACACAAGTTCTGGAGTTTTGTTTCCAATAAAATAATGGGCAAATGGAACCGTACAATTGCGACACAGGATGGGTTGAAAGGATATGCAACGATCCGTATAGACAACCGGGGTAATTTAACTTATAAAAATTTGAAATTATCAGGTAATAGTTTGTTCGATACGAAGCTTAAGGTGTTTCTTGATAATTTAGAATATGAAAGATTTCCTGCTTACAAAGATGGTCCTTACATCGAAGCAGTATTTGAATTTAAAGATCAGGTGAAAGGGAAGTAAATGAGACAACTCTTCTTACTGTTGATAACGACGCTGCAACTGTTAGCCTATGATGCAACGATTGAAATTGTGAAGCAGATAGACAAAAAACCGCATATTACGGTTGCCGATTCCACAACGGCACCGGTAAATGCAATTATGAAAAAGAAATTTCTGAAACTCTTGATCGGCGATTTGAAAGTGACGACCCATTTTAATGTATCCGACAGTTATGCAACACTTTCGTATGAGAGTAACGACGGTCTGGCGCAACTGGCAAAAGAGGGTGCGGAACTGGTGGTCAAGACGAAGATCGAGAAAGACCCGACAGGCAAACTGATTGTCAGTGCAAAACTGCTCAATGCCAAAAATATGACGCCGCTCTATGAAAAGTTCTATACCATCTCCAAAGCTGACCGTTACCCTTTTCTTGCGCACAGAGTCGCAATCGATATCAACGATTTCACCGGTGCGCCTCCTGTCAATTGGATGAAAAAATATGTGATTTTTGCCCGTTATACCAGACCGGGCAAGAGTGATATTATGGTTTCTGACTATACGCTGACTTTTAAAAAGAAGATCGTTACCGGGGGGTTGAATCTTTTCCCAAAATGGGCGAACAAAGCGCAGGACGCATTTTACTATACGTCGTTCAATCCGGCAAATCCGACACTTTACCGTGTCGATATCTATACCGGTGTCAAGCGAAAGATCGCTTCGAGTCCGGGGATGATGGTCTGTTCCGATGTCAGTGAAGACGGCAGAAAACTGCTTGTGACGATGGCGCCGAATGACCAGCCGGATATCTATTTGCTGGATGTCGCGACAGGTGCCAAAAAACGGATTACCCGCTACAAAGGGATCGATGTCAGCGGAAATTTTGTCGATCATGATCAAAATATGGTCTTTATTTCCGAGCGTCTGGGGTATCCCAATATTTTTGCAAAACCGCTCAGCGGCGGTAGTGTGGAACAGATGGTCTACCACGGTAAAAATAACAGTTCATGTTCGACATTCGGCAAATATATCGTTTACTCCAGCAGAGAGAAGTTTAGTTCGTTCGGCAACAGTACTTTCAACCTCTATCTGATCTCTACACAGACAGACTATATTCGCAAACTGACCACGAGCGGCAAAAATCTTTTTCCCCGTTTCGGAGAAGATGGCGAAACGATACTGTTTATCAAATATATCGACGGCAAAAGTGCACTCGGCGTACTGCGTCTGAATGCGAACAAGAGTTTTCTCTTCCCGCTTCGGGCAGGAAGAATTCAGTCCATTGACTGGTAACATCATAAAAACCGAAAAACAATAAAGGATTACAATGAGCAGAAGTTTGATTTTTACACTCTCTTTCCTGGCATTGCTGGCAGGCGGTTGTGCTTCCAAAGCACCTGAACTTTCAGATACGAGCGCTGCGACAATTGCGCAGACCAACAACCCTGAACTCGCAGCGGATTCACAGATTTCGACTATGGCAGGTGTAGATGAAAACGTCAGTTTCGGTTCGGTAGATGAGCGTATCTCCGCAATCGAAAAGGATATCGACCCTATCTACTTTGCGACGGACAGTTACCGCATTTCAGAAGCGGAACTGCACAAAGTGGACAAAGATGCGCAGATTTTCAACAGTGAACTGGCACGGGATCTTTCGATTAAAGTGCAGGGTAACTGCGATGAATGGGGAACGGACGAATACAACTACGCACTGGGATTGAAACGTGCCAAAAGTGCAAAAGATGCGCTCTCCATTGACGGTGTGGATGAAGGACGTATGTCTCTGGTCAGTTACGGAGAGAGCAAACCGGTCTGTTTCGAGCACAACGAAGCGTGCTGGCAGCAAAACCGTCGTGTAGATTTTGAACTGTTACCGTAAGGTGTTCGGGTGTATTTCATGAAATATGGTCTGTTGCTTTTGCTGCTCTTATTGGGCAGCGCAGAGGCGGAAGTTTCCGTATTCGGTGCGGGGGATATGAAAAGCAGTAATCCCTACGGCTTGAGTGAAAGCGAGAAAGTGGTTTTTGCCAATAAAAAGGCGACGCTCAAAAATGCACGGGAAATTCGTGCACTCAAGATGAAGATTGACGATCTGAGCGAATCACTCGAAGGCTTGCGCAGTGTCGTGCAGTCGCTGAGTGAAAAAGTGGGACAGACCGGGCAGAAACTCTATGAGATGAAACAGCAGGCACCGCAGGAAGATACTGATGAAGTGGCGCAGTTGAAAGCGGAACTGGCAGCCCAGAAAACGCAAAATCAGAAAATCCTGACGGCATTGAAACGACTGACCGGAATGATTGATACGATCAATGCCAACTATGTCAGTCGGGATGAACTGGGCAGTTCAAAAAA
>JALWRO010000161.1:1828-5547 GCA_027080605.1 Campylobacterales bacterium | reverse complement strand
ACAGCTTAGATTCAGCCTTTTTTGCAGCCGGTTTCACAGGTGCTTTGTTGACGTCTGTATTCTCTTTAGCCGTCTCTTTTTTTACTTCGGTACTTTTTTTCGCTTCCGCTTCGACACTTTTCTTTTCAGCGGCAGATGCAGATTTGGCAGCCGGTTCTTTTGCCGGTTCAGAAACTACTTTTAAAACTTTTTCAGCAGGTTTTGCTTTCGGTTCGGTTTTTTTCGCTGCTGTTTTTTCAACAGGCTTCTTCGTTTCCGTTTTCTTCTGAGGTGCTGCTTTTTCTTTCGGCTTTTTCTTAGCAACAGATGTTTCCGGTTTTGCCTGTTCAGCTTTTTCTACCGCTTTTTCGGCAGTTTTTGCCGCTTCTTTTATCGCTTCCTTCTTTGCGGCAGGTTTTGCTTCACTCTGTGGCACCTCTTTGACTGCTGCTTTCTCTTTTTTCAGTTCTTCTTTTGGAACCTCTTGTTTTACTTCCTTTGCCTCAGGCTTCGTCTCTTTTACAGACTCAGGAGCTGCCTTTTTTACTTCGGCTTTTTCCTCTTTTTGAGGTGCAGATTTTTCTGCGGGTGCAGGAGTGCTTTTTACGCTCTCTTCCGGTGTCGGTTCCGGCTTAATCTCTTCAACAGGTGTTTTTGCTACTTCCGGCGTTGCCTCAGGTTCAGCAGGAACTAGTTTCACCACTTTCGTCTCTACCACGGCAACAGGCGCCTCTTCCGGTGCTGTGGCAACAATACTGCGTGTCTCCTTTACAGTCACCGAACCATCCGGCTCAGGTACCACCTCTTTGACCACTTTTTGCACCACCACGTGCTCCTCTTCATGATCATCATGATGTGCCCCGTGTGAAGACGGGGGAAATATCTTTCTCAATACGCCGACAATTGCCAAATCCTTCCATGCCATTTCCAATCCTTTCTTAAAAATTCCGTTTTTATCATGTTATCGAAATGGAACTTAGTAAAAAAAATCTGAATAGGGACGATATAGCTATATACCAACAACCAGGAGCAGTTTATGGGGTCCGGAACCAATACGCAGAAAACTATTTTTTACATTTTTATTCAAATGATTACACTATGGAGTATTTTTCATCAAATGACTTCCGATGAAGTACAAAACAGGTTTGAAACGACGGGACTGTTGATTTTAACCGGTGTCTTTTTTCTGTATGCGTATAAAACCGTCAAACTGCTGACTCAGAGCCAAAACAGTTACAGGGAAGAGGAGAGAGAAGCGAGTATCTGCTAACGCTGCAATTTTTCAAGGTCGAAAAAAGTACTTTCATGAATATGTTCAAACGCAGCTTTTAAAGAGACAAAGAGCTGTCGGTTCTCTTTCTCCAGATTTGCCAGCAATGTTTTGGTAGCAGCTCTGGCATGGGGCATCTTGACATCGAAACGCATTCCCGGACACGCTTCGTCACCGATCAGCGGCAATTGATTGTGCAGTGCCGCATCGATCAGCTGACGTTCCCGTACCATAATAAGCGGACGAATCACCAGCAACCCGTTTCCCGCCCGGTAAACCGGAGGCATGGAACGCAGTGCACCGTTGTAGAGGAAGTTCATAAAGAAACTCTCCGCAGCATCGTCCAGATGATGTCCCAGCGCCACTTTTTCAAATCCCTCCTCCTGTGCCACACGGTAAAGCGCGCCGCGGCGCATACGTGAAAAGAAAGAACAAAAAGAAGAGTTTTCGCGGATTTTTTCCTGTGCGGTATCGTAAATATCGGTTTTGATGACTTTATGGGGAATATCATGCGCTTTACAGTGTGCCTGCAACACCGAGAGATCTTCACCCATACCGTAGTCAATCGTCACAGCGAGAAAATCAAATTTAAAGGGCGTCACGCGACGGCGGTGGTTAAGTATATGCGCCAGCATCAGTGAATCTTTCCCGCCGCTCAGTCCCAGTAAAACGCGATCACCCTCCCCTACGAGATCATATTTTGCATTCGTTTTTCCAACAATTTTGAGCAGCTTTTTACTGATCTCGATCATCGAAGCAGTCGGTCCAGCATCGCTATGATAAAATCGGCACTCACTTTGGCAGAATTTTCCAGGAAGGTATCGAAGTCAAATCCCGCATCCATATCGGCGCTGTCACTGATAGCACGAAGTACAAAAAACGGTACTTCCAAACTGTCGCACACCACAGCAACACTTGCCCCTTCCATCTCCAGCGCATCGGCATCGAAAGTCTCCGCAATCCATGCTTTGCGATCCGGATCCGCCACGAACTGATCCCCCGTCGCTATAATCCCTTCCCTCAGCGTGATACCCGCGTCTTTTGCCACATCTTTGGCAATCTGACGCAATGTTGCATCACTTTCAACAAAAACACTCCCTTCCGGAACATACCCGTACGGATGCCCGAAAGCAGTAATGTCAAGATCATGCTGACACAGCCTGGTCGCAACGATCAAATCACCGATTTTCAGTGCCGGATTGATCGCACCCGCCACACCGCTGAAAAGGAGTTTTTGTGCACCGAATTTTTCAATCATCGTCGATGCCGTCAGTGCGGCGAACACTTTTCCTATTTTACTGTAAGCAATTACCAGTTCAAGTTCATGATACTTCGCAAGATAGTAACTGTTTTTTGCATATTCCACTTTTTCATAGCTGTCCATTCGCTCCAGCAGCGGTTCAATCTCTTCGGGCATTGCACCCATGATGGCAATTTTCATGTATTTCCTTGTTGGTTTTATGGTATATCACTCTTCCCGGAAGTGAAGACTTTACTCTCACCAGACAGAGGTATCGCTAAAGCAACACTTCCAATTAATGTAAATATTTGCGTATATAGGAGAGGTGCTGATCGCAGGTGGTCAATAACACCTCTTTTTCAAACAGGCGGGCGCTTTTGCGTACACGTCCCGCCGCATCGATAACCTGGCTGCCGCCCCAGTATCCCCGTCCATCTTCGAAACCGACGCGATTGACAAAGATCACTTCACAGCCCGCCAGCATAGCGGCGGTAGAGAGGAGCTTGCGATAACGCTCTTCCGCAATCACGCCCCTTTCATCGAAACCGGTCACAACGGCATTGGTCAAAACGTACAAAAATGACGGTTTTGCACGGCTGACACTCTCCAGAACATCGCCTGCCCACAGATCATCTCCGGTCAAAATCATCGTTTTGCCGTAGGGGGTCATAAATGTTTTAACACCTTCCCCGCTGACAAATACCGGTTTCTGATCCGGGGGGAGCACTTTTTTATGATGCAGATTGAGCAGTTGTCCCCGGCTGTAGTAGAGAAGACTGTTATAGAGTTTGTGCTCCTCTTTCGTCACCGCTCCGACGATGATATCGATCTTTTCGCTCAACTCCTCGAACAGAGTCAGTTCACCGAGCAAAAAAGCATCTTCCGAAACAGCGTCCATCAGCAGATTGCCGTTGAGTGAGAGTTCCGGAAAAGCGACAACATCCGCGACCTGCTCCACTTCTCGGACAATGCTTTCATGAATATCCAGATTGTCCCGGCTCAGCTTCGGTGCTATCTGCGCAAGTGCAATTTTCATGCTATTTAGCTAACGCTTCGAAAGCCGCTTCCAGTGACGCCATATCGGTAACGGAGAGGGTCGGCTTTTTGGTCGATCTTCGGTTCAGACCTTTAAGAACATTTCCACCAAACTCGATAAAAAGATCGATCTCATCGTCAAACTTTTCGATGGACTGTTTGTAAAGTACCGGCTTGACCAGCTGCTCCGGTAAC
>JALWRO010000161.1:0-1818 GCA_027080605.1 Campylobacterales bacterium | reverse complement strand
GGCGATCGCTTCCTCTTTCGTACTGTACTTTTCCGCAGTTACATTGGAAACCACCGGTGCAATAAACTCCTCTTTCAAAGCTGCCTCCAGACTCTCTTTGAGCGGTTCAACGGCACTTTGCAGCAGCGGACAGTGGCTTGCAACAGACATATTCAACAGCAGTGCTCTTTTTGCACCGGCCTCTTTAAACACAGATTCCATTGCCGCCAGATCCGCCTTTTTACCCGCTGCAACGATCTGACCGTTGCTGTTGTAGTTAGCAGCCCAGACCTCTTTGCCCGCTTCCCGCGCTTCGGTGGTGAGTTTTTCCACCGTTGCGTCATCAAGACCGATCAACGCCATCATACCGGCATCCTTGCCTTCACACGCCTCTTTCATGAGCTTTCCTCTCTGGTGTACCAGTTTCACACCGTCGATATAATCGAGTGCACCGACACTGACCAGTGCGGAAAATTCTCCCAGAGAATGCCCGAGGGAAAACTGCGGTCTGACATTTTGCGCATCTTCAAAGAGTCTGTGTGCAATCGCACTAACAAGCAAAATCGCAGGCTGTGTATATTCTGTCTGTTCCAGTTTGTCATTCTCTTCAAAAAGCAGAGAGCCGAAATCGATTCCTGCAGCATCGGAAGCGTTTTGTATCATCTCTCTGGCAACACTGCTGTTGTCGTAAAAATCTTTACCCATACCGATCGACTGGGAACCCTGTCCAGGGAAAATAAAAGCTGTTTTTTGCATATGAATCCTTGAATTTTTGGAGGTATTATATCAGGATAAATGTAAGAGTTATATAGAAAATGTATGATGCAGAGGAGGAAAGATAAGGAGAAAACCATCCTCATGAAGAATGGTTTTCAAAGAGATTTAGTGACAGCCGCAGCCTGTATCACAGTGACCACCACCAACTTGTCCGCTGAGGACTTCGTCAGGAGTCGCTTCGCGAACATCCAGTACTTTTACGTTAAAAGTCAGGTCTTTACCCGCTAAAGGATGGTTGTAATCGATTGTAACGGTGTTATCATCAAAAGATTTTACGGTAACCATCACTGTTTCGCCGTTTTCTCCCTGTCCGTAAAGTTGCATACCTTCCTGAAGGTCAAGACCTGCAAACTGTTCGCGTGGCAGTGTCTCTACCGCTTCTGGATTGACTTCGCCGTATGCATCTGCCGCAGCAACGTCAATACTTTTCTCTTCACCTTTAGACATCTCCATCAGTTTCTCTTCGAGACCCGGGATGATCTGGCTTTTTCCTGTAATAAAATCGAGAGGCTGGTGCCCTTTGTTAGAATCGAGGATGTCACTCCCGCCTTTTTCTGTAAGGTCATATTCGATAGATACAACCTGGTTTTTGTCAATTGCCATAATTCTTCCTAATAATTAAATGAGCCACATTATAGCAGAAAATACTTAGTGATTACCGCACTTCTAAATTTTTCTGCGCCATTTTTGCCTGTGCCGTTCCGGGATAGGTTGCAACAATCGCTTCAAAAAAACGCTGTGCGTTTTCCATGTCTCCGACCTTTTTGAAACTGAGTGCGGTATGCAGCAACAGTGTCGGCATATAGGATGCTTTGTCATAAAGACTCGCACTCTTTTTGTAATAGACTATCGCATCGCTATACTGTTTCTGATAGTAAGCGATCTCACCCAGATAGTAATTTGCAGTCGCCCTTTTATAGTTTTTACGATCCAGCGACGTGAAAATTTCCGCCGCATGGTCATACTTTTTGGCACGAAAGGCTTTGATCGCTTCCTGTAAAAGTTTAGGGTTGCTTTTTGCAGTAACTTTCGTACGCTCTTTTTTAATCGCAGAGCGCTTAG
>JALWRO010000160.1 GCA_027080605.1 Campylobacterales bacterium | reverse complement strand
GGAGTGAGACTTCATGAGACTTGATAAAATCGTACGCTTCCTGCTGCTTTGGCGAGAGTTCTATATCACACGCCACTTTGAACCGTACCCGCTCCTCCCGCTTCGGCACCGCCGTAAACAACCCCGCCGCTTCCCCGAAAGAGCAAAGATAGTACTGACTTAAAAATGTAAATATTTTCATATATCGTTCAGAATAAGCAATATCCAGCACTTTGACGATTTGTTCACATGAAAACTTAGGTTTTTCACATTGTGAATATATAATTCCGTTTACCAATTTATTTCTAAGTTTTACTTCGACGAGTGTGCCTGCGGGGATGGTATCTGTGTGTTCATACGTAAGCGGGGAGAGAGGAGAGCCGATCACGGCGATTTGATAGTAGAAAATAGCACAAACCTTTTAAGCGATTTGTACTATTTTAGCAAAGTTATTCTGTTAAATCTTTACAAAGCTTTACTGTGTGCATACAGTCAAAACTTCCGGTGTTCGGATTGTAGGTAAAATTGACATCCGTACTGATAGCGTTAAATACATATTTGTTACTTTCAATTTTACGCCAGCCATTTTTTGATTTGGAGTAGATAGGATAGTCCAGTAGCTGTGCCTGAGAATCTGAACTGTTTGTATCATGATCAAAAAGGGAATCGCCGTCGCTGGAGGTAGCACTACCCAAAGCATCCAGTTGGGAGGGATAACTGGCACCTTTACCCATCAAAATATTACTGTTACGTTTGAGGGAGATCGCATTGCGTATCGCCGCCACTTCACTGCGTCCTTTGGAGATAATCGCATCATCACGTGTGACTGCCATTTTGGAGATGGCGACACTGGAGAGTATGCCTAAAATCACGATGACGAAGATGATCTCTATCATAGTAAATGCTTTTTTCATAAATTTTTCCTCACTTTAAAATACAATACTTGATCCACCGATCGAATAATTTCCTTCAGAAACTCTTTGCTGCAAAGTTTTGCAGATAATTCCTGCGCATGGTGTACCGTGTTTAAATACCAGTGTCGTCTGATTTACATCAAGAATAAACGTATGATCTTTACCACCGGAACCATCTTGTGTATAAATCGTAAGCTGCCCTACTGAACCTGTGATTTGCGAAGCAGTTGTTTCAGCCGCATAACCGGTATGTACCATTTGCTGTAAAATCTGTGACATTAAATGCGGCTTTTTAATCACACCGTTTGCGGCATAAGTTTGCAATATTTCTGCAAGCGCACCTTCAGACTGCTGTGCCATCACTGTAATTTTAGCATCTTCTCTGGTTGCTGCCAGTTTGGGAAGCGCCACAGATGCCAACACCCCTAAAATAATGATGACAAAGATAAGTTCGATCATCGTCAGGGCACGTCGCATATTAACACCTGCTTATATATTTTTAACTTTATAGTACCAATCAAAAATGATTGGCACTAAAAATTAAAATAGATTTATACTAGAATTTTATACTAGTTCCACCAATAGTGAAGTTACCCTCTTGAATTCTTGATTGAAGCGCTTTTCCAATTGTACCAGTTACAGCACCTGCTTTGGCAAGTTGCAAAGTTGTAGCATTAACTTCTATAACAAAAACCGCTTCTTTACCTGTTCCATTTTGGGCATACAGTGTCACTTTATGACCAGTTTTACCATCGGCGCCATTTGCTAACACTGCTTTATCAGTTCCTTGCTGAACAAGTTGATTTATAACCTGAGACATTGTTGTCAAAGGAACACTTGTGTCACCTTGAGCGGTAACATATGCGGGAATTTCTGCAACAGCCGTTTGAATCTCTTGTGCTTTCGCTGCAATCTTTGCATCATCTCTGGTTGCTGCCAGTTTCGGAATAGCCACTGCTGCCAAAATACCTAAAATAACGATCACGAAGATCAACTCGATCATTGTAAAACCACTTCTTTTCATAAAGAACTCCTAAAAGTTTATTTTTCCCGACTCTTTTTGTTTGTCGTTGTACCTAGATCGTCCCGGGCTGTAAAAACTTTAGCATTTTTGTTATAATTTCGGTAAAAAAAGTTTTGCATATACCATATATGAAAAGAAGATGGTATAATCACTAAAAAGAGTGGAGATATATTGGCAACAGCAACCAACCATTTAGTAAGGCTTTCTACACCGGAGATGAAACGCTTAAAAGAGAGTGTCTTAAAGCGTGATCCAAATGCAACCGTATATCTTTTCGGTAGCAGAACAGATCCGGATAAAAAAGGGGGCGATATTGACATCGTCATTTTATCCGGTATGCTGACACGTCAGGATATACGCGCTATAAGACTCGAATTTTTCGATGCCTTTGGCGAGCAGAAACTCGATATTGTATTGGACACACCTGAAACTCCGGGAAATTTTACCAAACTCATACTCGAAAAGGCAATAAAACTTTGAAGGCGCTGTTAGAAGAAAATATTCGGTTATTACAAAAACAGATGGACTGGCTTCAAATATCCTATGAAGAGTGTCAGAATATCGGTCTTAAACAAGCATACACGGTAGATGAATTCGGAAAATTTGAGACACTGTGCAGCAGGTTTAGCAGAAGTATCGATTTTTTAATACGTAAATTTCTCAGAACACTGGATGCTTATGAATTCGAAACACAGGGTACGCTGGTAGATGTTGTCAACCGGGCGCATAAAAGAGGTCTGTTTCAGGATATTGACGAGATCAGAACCATCAAAGACATTCGCAATACCATTGTTCATGAATATATCGAAGATGAATTGAGAGAAGTTTTTGATGAGATGCTTCGCTATACACCCAAACTGTTGGAGTTTATGTCCAATACATTACACTATGCACAAGAGAGGGTCTGATTCTGGCAAAATTCAAACTCAAAAGCGACTTTCAACCGGCAGGTGATCAGCCTCAGGCGATTGCCAAACTTTCGAATGCAGTATTAAGTGGAAACCGTTACCAGACACTGGTGGGTGTTACTGGTAGCGGTAAGACGTATACAATGGCGAAGATCATCGAGAAAACACAACGTCCGACGCTCATTATGACACACAACAAAACCCTCGCGGCGCAGCTTTACAGTGAGTTCAAACACTTTTTCCCGGACAACCATGTGGAGTATTTCATCTCTTACTATGATTATTACCAGCCTGAAGCCTATATTCCACGACAGGATCTCTTCATCGAAAAGGACAGCTCCATCAACGAAGAGATCGAACGTTTGCGTCTTTCGGCGACAGCTTCGCTGCTGAGTTACAACGATGTCATCTGTATCGCTTCGGTTTCGGCGAACTACGGGTTGGGTAATCCTCATGAATACAAAAAGATGGTGCAGATTCTTGAAGTCGGCAGTGAACTGAACCAGAAAGAGTTGCTGCTGCGACTGGTCGATATGGGCTACAAACGAAACGACAACTATTTCGACCGAGGCGATTTCCGTGTCAACGGCGATGTGATCGACATCTACCCCGCATACAGTGACGAAGAGGCGATTCGTGTGGAGTTTTTCGGTGACGAGATCGAAGCGATCTACTATTTCGACGCATTGACAAACAAAAAAACCACAGAGAAAGAGAAAGTGATCATCTACGCGGCAAATCAGTTTATCGTCGGACAGGATCGGCTGAAGATCGCCATCAAAGAGATCGAAGAGGAGCTTGATGCACGGCTGAAGTTTTTCAAACAGGAGAACCGGATGGTCGAGTATCAGCGTCTCAAACAGCGCGTCGAATTTGACCTGGAGATGCTCAACGCCACGGGCGCCTGCAAAGGGGTCGAAAACTACGCCAGACACCTGACCGGGAAAAAACCGGGTGAGACGCCCTACTCGCTTTTTGACTATTTCGAGACGATGGGTGAAGAGTATCTGGTCATCGTCGATGAGTCACATGTCAGTCTGCCGCAGTTCCGGGGGATGTACGCCGGTGACCGCAGCCGTAAGGAGACACTGGTCGAATACGGTTTCCGTCTCCCCTCCGCACTCGACAACCGACCGCTTCGCTTTGAAGAGTATATCAACAAAGCGCCCGCCTATCTTTTCGTCTCCGCCACACCGGCACAACTGGAACTCGACCTCAGCAAAGAGAATGTTGCAGAGCAGATTATCCGCCCGACCGGTCTGCTCGATCCGGAAATAGAGATTCTCGACAGTGACAATCAGGTAGAAAGACTTCATGATGAGATCAAAAAAACCATCGCCAAAAACGAGCGGGTGCTGGTTACTGTACTGACCAAAAAGATGGCGGAGGAATTGAGCCGTTACTACATCGAACTGGGGCTGAAAGTCAAATATATGCACTCCGATATCGACACGATTGAGAGAAATCAGATTATCCGCGCGCTTCGCCACGGAGAATTCGACGTATTAATCGGGATCAACCTGCTGCGTGAGGGACTGGATTTGCCGGAAGTCTCTCTGGTCGCTATTCTCGATGCGGACAAAGAGGGTTTTTTGCGCAGTGAAACTTCTCTGATCCAGACCATGGGGCGTGCCGCCAGAAATGCCAATGGACGGGTGTTGATGTTTGCCAAAAAGATCACTCCGTCGATGCAAGCGGCAATCGACACCAAAAACTACCGCCGCACCAGACAGATCGCTTACAACAAAGAACACGGTATTACTCCGACAACGGTCATTCGTAAAATGGATGAGAACCTTAGAGTCGAAGAGCATGCCGAAATCTACGAGAAGAAACGCAAAGAGAAGATACCCCCGGCGGAAAAACAGAAAATCATCAAAGAACTCAAAGCCAAAATGCTCAAAGCCGCAAAAGACCTTGAGTTTGAAGTCGCTGCGAAATACCGTGACGAAATTGAGAAAATAAAAAAACTATAAGCGCGGTTCATCTGCGCGTGAGCTCTCTGATGAAGCCAGAATACCCATATAAGCCAAAAAATAAAAAAATTATGATAAAATAACACTAAACTTTACTTTTAAGGACTTTTGGTGACAGACCTGAACGACAAATCGCTCTATATCAACCGTGAACTCTCATGGCTAAAATTTAATACGCGGGTACTCTATCAGAGTACTAAAAAAGAGAAACCGCTTTTAGAGCGTCTTAAATTTATGGCGATCTACTCCACCAACCTCGATGAGTTCTACATGATCCGTGTGGCAGGTCTCAAACAACTCTACTCCGCACGTTTCATCTCTTCCGGTATTGACGAGATGACACCGCTCGAACAGCTCGAAGAGATCCGGGACTACCTCCATCATGAACAGGAAGATCTGGAAAAAAGTTACCGGACAGTAACGAAGGCACTTGCCGATGAGGGACTTTTCATACAGGAATTTCAGGATCTGCCCAAAGATCTGAAAACATACGCCGGTGAATTTTTCTATGAAAACATCTTTCCCGTGATTATTCCCATCGCCGTAGATGCCACACACCCTTTCCCGCCGCTGAACAATCTGAGTCTGTCACTCGCTATCAAGCTTCGGGATAACTCTGCTGACGGCGAGATGAAATTTGCCATGATCCGCATTCCGCGTCTGCTGCCGCGTTTTGTGCACCTCTCCAAAGGAATCTACATTACCATCGAATCACTTGTGCGCGAACATATTGAAGATATCTTCCCCGGCTATGAAG
>JALWRO010000159.1 GCA_027080605.1 Campylobacterales bacterium | reverse complement strand
TTGGTCGCACCACCGATAATAAACTCCTCCGGCACATGCGGTTCGGGCGTATCGATAAGCCGTACATCGACCACCGGACCGATTTTGATGGAACTATACTGTGCAAAGTCTATGGTACGGGTCATCAGAAGATAAAAGAGGGAATCATATTGAGTAGTTTGGTGGTAAACTCGATCATCATATTCATCATCCACGGCATCATGAAGACAATAATCCCCACGACAATCAGGATTTTCGGTACAAAAGAGAGCGTCATTTCATTGATCTGCGTCGTCGCCTGAAAGATAGAGATCAAAAGCCCCGCAATCAAACCACCCATCAGCATCGGCAGAGACAGATAGAGCGCCAGTTTAAAAGTCTCGACACCCAGACCGATCAGTTTTGCTTCCATGCAGACTCCTGTGGTTATTTTTCCGTATTGATACGGGTTGCTTTCCAGGCACTATACATCAAAATCGCTACAACAAAAACAAAGACCCCTGCGAACATTATTTCCATTATAAATCCTTTAAACTTTTACCCTTTTGTTTTCATTGTACTACACATGCTCTTGAAAAGATATTACTGCAACTCATATCGCTCCTGTAAATATCTCGCCACACCGTCTTCATCGTTGGTATGGGGCAGTACGTCGGTTGCGACTGCTTTGAGCTCTTCCACTGCGTTGGCAACGGCGATTTTTCGGTGTGCGATCTCAAACATCCCGATGTCGTTGTGACTGTCTCCAAAGGCGGTGATTTGCAAATCGTCATACCCCATTTCGAGCAGTTTTTGCAACGCGTGGGCTTTGTCGCCGTGCGGGTGGAGTACGGTCAGAAAGTATCCGTCGATATAGGGGTCTTTGGAAAATTTGATCTCGATCGTATCACCAAACGCTTCATGTAATACTTCGTACAACGCATCCAGCGGCTCTTTTTGATCGATATAGACGATCTTGACATTTTCATGCAGTGCGTTGAGAGAAGAGTCGTGTTGCAAGCGTTTGTCGTTGCGATATTCATGAAGCAGGGTTTGCTGCAGTTGGTTCGTTTTACCGTATCGAAAACGCTCTGTACCCTCTGCATCGAGTCCGATCACGAACGGTTCCAGACCAAACCTCCTGCCACACGCCAGAATCTCCTGTGTAATCGCTTCATGAAGCGCTTTGCAAAGCAGTATCTCTCCCCCGGGCGAGATGATCATCGCACCGTCCATAACGATCAGCGGATGGTGCAGTTTCAAATCTTTCAAAAGCGCCAGCGTTTTCGGCGCGCTTCTGGCAGTGGCAACGGTGAGTTTGATATTTTGTTCGGCAAGCGTATTCCAGATTTTGACACTGTAACCGGAAACGGTGAGGTTTGAGCGAAGCAGTGTTTTGTCGAGGTCGGTGATGTAGAGGTTTTTCATGAAGTCGTTTTAAAACAGTTTACAGGCATATTTGCCAAATTTACCGTCGTTGCTCATCAGATAATATTTTCTGTTGATCGCCTGAGAAATCAGCATCCTGTCAAAAGGGTCTTTGTGAAAATAGGGCATCTTTTTCAAAGCCAACGCATCTTCCGCTGAAAAATCGAGGAGTTCAAAACCACTCTCTCTGGCAATAGCAACCGGATCAAAATCGATTTGTAATTTACCCAGTGAAGCTTTGATCATCAACTCTGTCACCGTTACAGCACTGACGTATATGATATTTGCCCGTGTTTCAAGTGCGCGAATCTGATTTTCAGAGAGTTTATGCGGCTCGGCAATCGCCCATAAAAATATATGCGTATCTATGAGAATCTTCATAGATCGTCCCCGTAAAACATTGCATTGATTGCTTCATCTTCCTCCATCATATCATCCGGAACGGTCAACTTCCCTTTGAGAAGTCCAAGTTTTCTTTTCCCCTCCTGTTTATGCAGTACAAGATCAGCGATCGGTATATTGTTCTTGGCAATGGTAACCTTTTCACCATGATAAACCATATCAATCAATTTGGAAAGATTTGTTTTGGCTTCAGAAATATTGACGACCATCTTTCATACCTTTCATTTGTTATTGTGAAGCAATTATAACACAATATGGTCAAGTTGGTCAAGTAAGGTTTAATAGACCATCATTGTTTTGTAGCTAGTATAAGGACTTCACTATCATGCTTTATCCATTTCTTTATATAACAATCTGCTAAAATTACACCATATCAAACAAGGATTATCTTCATGAAGATCGGTTTGTTCATTCCCTGTTTCGTCAATGAACTCTATCCGCAGGTCGGGATGGCAACGTTGCGCTTGCTTGAAAATCTGGGGCTCGATGTGACGTATCCGCTTTCACAGACCTGTTGCGGGCAGCCTTTTGCCAACAGCGGTTGTGAAAGTGATGTGCAGGCTCTGGCGTATCGGTTTGTGGATATTTTTCAACACTTCGACTATATCGTCGCACCGAGTGCCAGTTGTGTGGTGATGGTGAAGGAGCATTACGGAGCGTTTTTTGACGATGCTCATGAAGGCTTTGCGAAGGTCAAAAGCAGTATCTATGAAGTGTGTGAATTTTTGCACGATGTGATCAAGCCTGAAACGTTCAATGTCTCTTTTCCGTACCGTGTCGGGGTGCATAACTCCTGTCACGGGCAAAGGGGGTTGAATCTTGCAAGTGCGAGTGAGTTGCAGATTCCCCACTTTTCCAAAATCAACAACCTGCTCTCTATGGTCGATGATGTGACAATCGTCGAACTGAACCGGGATGATGAGTGTTGCGGGTTTGGCGGGACTTTCAGTGTGACAGAACCCGAACTCTCCGCGGCGATGGGTAACGACAGGATCACCGACCATCTTAGCAGCGGTGCGGAGGTGATGACGGGAGCGGATATGTCGTGTCTGATGCATATGGATGGACTGATCCAAAAAAATGGGCAAAGGTTGAAAGTGATGCACATTACCCAAATCCTGGCGGGAGAAGGCGTATGAAAAACCATGCAACCCTTTCGGCAGAATTTGTCAAAGACAGCGAGCGGATGCACTGGCACGACCGGGCGCTCTGGTATGTAAGGCAAAAAAGGGACAATGCCGCAAAAGCAGTGCCGGAGTGGGAGGAGTTAAGAGCACTCGCTTCTCAGATCAAAGCCCACACGATGGAAAATCTCGACCACTATCTCGAAACGTTTGAAAAAGAGGCGCGGAAAAACGGTGTGGCGGTGCACTGGGCGAAAGATGCCGAAGAACATAACCGTATCGTGTATGAAATACTTGCAAAAAACGGTGCAAAAAAGGTTGTCAAGAGCAAATCGATGCTGACTGAAGAGTGCGGTCTCAATCCGTATCTGGAGCGAAGGGGTATCGAAGTGACCGATACCGATCTCGGGGAGCGGATCATCCAGCTGAAAGGCGATGCCCCTTCGCATATCGTTTTGCCTGCGATTCATCTGAAAAAAGAGGATGTCTCGGCGATCTTTCATGAACACTTGCATAGCGAGGAGCACAACAGCGACCCGACCTATCTGACGGGTGTGGCACGGGAACATCTGCGTCAAAAATTTCTCAGTGCCGATGCGGCGATTACAGGTGTCAATTTTGCCGTGAGTGAAACCGGTGCGGTGGTAGTCTGTACCAATGAGGGCAATGCCGATATGGGTGTCTCACTGGCGAAAGTGCATATCGCCTGTATGGGGATCGAAAAGATCATTCCGCGTATGCGTGATCTGGGGGTATTTACAAGACTTCTGGCACGCAGTGCGACGGGGCAACCGGTCACGACCTATACCTCGCACTTTCGCAAACCCCGTGAAGGTACACAGATGCACGTGGTGATTGTCGATAACGGCAGAAGTGCGATTTTGCACGAAGAGGATTTTGCACGTTCTTTGCACTGCATACGGTGCGGAGCGTGTATGAATACCTGCCCGACATACCGACGAAGCGGCGGGCACGCCTACCGTTTTGTCATCCCCGGACCCATCGGCTCCATACTCGCACCGCTGAAACAGCCTGACCGCTACAACGACCTCCCCTTTGCCTGTACCCTTTGCGGTTCATGTCGCAATGTCTGCCCGGTAAAGATTGACCTCGACCACCAACTCTACCGGCATCGGCAGGAGATTATGAAAAGAGATGTTTTCAAAGAGAAAAAGCGTTTCATGAAGTGGATCGCCAGACTCATGCAACACCCCATGCTCTTTACTCTTGTCGGTAAAACTGTGCGCACCATCGCACCCAGACTACCCAAATCCCTACTCTATCATGAAAAAAATGTCTGGGGCAGATACCGACAGATGCCCGATTTCCCCAGGCAGAGTTTTAAAGCGTTGTACAAAAAGGAACGAAATGCCAAAAAGCAGTAGAGAAGCAATCCTGAAAAATATCCGCACCCAAAAGAGAGGCACCCCTCCCTCGCTCCCTGACACTTCCCGTTTCGGTACGACCTACGAAGATAAAGTCAAAGTGTTTCAGTCACGCCTGTCGGATGTCGGTGCTCTTTTTGTCGAATGTGACAAAGAGGATATCGCCGGTGTGATACGGGGAAAATATCCCCATGCAAAAACAATAGCCTCTCTCATGAAGAACGATACTTTGGCAAATGTCGATTTGGACGCGGTTCAAGATCCTCATGAACTCAAAGATCTCGATCTGGCTATTTTTGAAGGGGTTTTCGGTGTCGCGGAAAACGGTGCGATATGGATAGAGAATGATCACAACAGACACCGTGCTTTATATTTCATCGCCCGGCATATTGTCATCGTTTTGCCCAAAGCGGAAATTGTAGATAACATGCATCAGGCGTATGAGAGGATCGATCTCTCACAAAGCGGGTTTGGTACGTTTATCTCCGGTCCTTCTAAAACGGCGGATATTGAACAGGCACTGGTGATCGGGGCGCATGGTCCCAAAAGTTTGTATGTGGTGCTGGTTTAGGCGAACCGAAAATCCCTGTACTCTACCGGTATCAGAGACTCTCTGACTTTCAGCGGTGCGGGATAATAGCCGTATTCATAGCCAAGTGCAAAGAGTTTGTCGATGGCATCGAGCTGTTGGTCGCTCATGGTAATGGACTGGTCATTGGCGTAGAGATCGAGATACTTGTCCAGTTTTTCAGCATCGACGCGGATCAACCCTCTTTGTAGCAGCATTTGTGAGAGCACTTTTCTGTTTTTGTGCGCGACTTCTACCGCTTTGGTCAATACCTCTTCATACTCGATCGCTCTGGTAATGGGAATCGACCGTCGCAGCGCCATGCCACCCAGCGGTAACGGCAGATCACCGCCGCTAAGCTCCTGCCAGATATCCCATAGCTCTTTTTCCACTTCCAGTGTATCGTCAAACGTCAGTATGCTTTCATGAATAAGCACTCCGGCATCGACTTCTCCGCTTTTAACCGCTTCTTCGATCTCCAGAAAGTTTTTATAGACAATCCTCGCATCGGGATAGTACATGCGAAACAGCAGCGCATTGGTCGTGTATTTGCCACTGAGCGCAACTTTAAAGTTTCTTTTGAGTCTGGTGCCTTTGCGTTTGATCAGTTTGGGTCCGTAGCCCTCTCCGAAACTCACCGCTGTACGCAGCAAAGCGTACTCATCTTTGATGAGCGGATAAAGACCAAAACTGATCGCCGTAATATCGTAGTAGTT
>JALWRO010000158.1 GCA_027080605.1 Campylobacterales bacterium | reverse complement strand
AATTTTAAGAGAACCTCTAATAATAGGTGCCCTATAGAAGGAATGGTATGGATCCCAGAGATTTAGAGATCAAAAAGTTGAAAAAAGAGATCAGCATCTCTTCAATCAAACAATATGCGTTTATTTTGCTGTTTGTGGCGGAGATTATTTTGCTGGCAGCTGTTTTTATCAACTTTTTCGATTTGAAAAATCCTTTTTCAGATGTCTCTTCCAAACCCAAAATTGCCCTGATACACATTGATCAGCCGATTACGACAAGATATGTTGAACATCTGATCAAATCGGTGGATAAGATCAAAGAGGAGGATCGCTACAAAGCACTGCTGGTCGATGTCTCTTCTCCCGGCGGTTCACCGACTGCTTCACAGGAGTTTGCGGAGTATCTCAAAGATTTGAACAAGACTATGCCTGTCACAATGTACGTGGACGATATAGCAGCCAGCGGTGCTTACTATATCGCCTCGGCGATCAAACCGATTTACGCCAACAAAAACGCGATCGTAGGTTCGATCGGTGTGATCATGCCCCACTACAATATGAGTAAACTGGCGCAAAAAGTGGGTGTCAAGGAAGATACCATCACCGCAGGAAAGTTCAAGCAACCCTTTTCACTCTTCAAAGAGATGACAAAAGAGAACAAAGAGTATATCGAAAACGCACTGCTCAAGCCGACCTATCAGAACTTTGTCGAAGATGTGGCAACAAACAGGGGAATTGACAAAGCGAAAATCAAACAGTTCGCGGAAGGGAAAATCTACATCGCATCGATGCCGGAGATACAGGGGGTTCTGGTCGATAAAATCACCAATCTCTATAAACTCAAAGCGGAGTTGAAGAAAAAGTATGACGACGCGGAATTTGAAACCGTTGCAGAGAAACCGACACCGCGCAACTTTTTACACGTCATGATGCAAGAGGCGCTGTCACTCCTGACACAGCAGAGTGCCGGGCTGAGGTAACTCAGTCCTCTTCACCTTTTTCTTTCTGTCGCTCTTTCTGCAAAAGTTTCAGATATTTTTTCGCTTTGATCTCTTCATGACGGTAAACCACATGGGTTGCGATACCGCGTTTGCACATCTCTTCCACATCCATCCAGAAATCTTTGCCGATAATCATCTCTTCAAATTCCTCATCGCTCAGGAAGCCTTTTTCGACAATCATATCTTTAAAAAACCGGCGCAACAGATTATCACGATGCTCGAGACGCGATTTTAACTCGCCGCCTTTTCCGCTAAAAGTGGAAGCATAGTTGTGAAACATCAAGTCCGAATAGGGATAAACCACCCTGCGATCCGCCATACAAAAAAGCAGTGCACCCATGCTGTAGCCGTGGTTGTCAAGATACGCATGGGTACGTTTGGGGAATTTTTCTCTCATAAGATTGTAAAACTGCAACCCCTCATTGACCGAACCGCCGCCGGAATTGATACGTATTTCCAGAACATCTTCTTTCCCCGCCTGACGAAGTTCGTTGAATACAGAGTGCAATCCCCGCTTCAACTCTTTAAAACGTTCAACATATAATGTATATATTTTATATTTGGGGCGATACTGGTAAATATTGTTTTTACGATCGAGTGCGCGTTTACTCTCCGGAACCGTCCGGACAAAGAGTGTGTGCTGTTCACTACTGATTTCGTTGGGCTTTTTGACTTCCATATGGCTTTTTTTCCTTTGCAAAAGGATATTTTAACTTAATTTAAATGAAAAGTAAAGATAAATTGTAATAAAAATAATAAAGTTAAACTATTTGAAGTATTTTTTGAGAGAATCTGCCTGCGAAATCACTTTCCGCAGGCAAATATTTATGAAGCGACGCTTATTTCAAATCCGCGAAAGGATTGTCGATCACTTTTTTTCTGCTTGCTACATACGGTACGATCGCCGCATGTCTGGCTCTTTTGATCGCCTGCTCTACCATCTCCTGATGTTTTTTACAGTTTCCTGTCAAACGTCTGGGCATAATTTTATATCTCTCTGAGAGTGAGAATTTGAATGAAGCGGGATTTTTATAGTCTAAAAAATCGACTTTCGCTTCACAGTATCTGCAATATTTTTTGGAATATTTTCTTCTTTCTGCCATGTTATTTTCCTTCTTGTTTCATAATATTTTTATTTCTGAGAGCCTAAAACGGTATCTCATCGTCATCCAGATTGATCTCCGGAATTTTATCTTCCTGCGGTGCAGGGGTACTTTGCGGTGCACTGTAACTGTTTTGCTGCATAGCAGGCGGTGTATTTTGCTGATATCCTCCGCCTTGTTGTCCGCCGAAGTTATCCTGCTGCGGATACCCACCCTGATTCCCACCGGGTGTGCTTCCTTTGGAATCGAGCATCGTCATGTTCTCTACAGTGATCGAATGTTTACTTCGCTTTCCACCGTTCTGATCCTGCCAGGTGTCATATTTCAGGCGACCTTCTACCAGGACTTTGGATCCCTTCCGAAGATACTGGTTCGCAATCTCCGCCGTTCGGCCGAAAAAAGTGAGATCTACAAAACAGACCTCCTCTTTTTGCTGTCCGTCGGCGCTTTTAAACTTTCGGCTTGTCGCGATACCGGTATTTCCGACCGCAGTACCGCTGGGTGTGTAGCGAAGCTCTATATCTCTTGTGAGATTGCCCACAAGTATCACTTTATTGAACATGAATTATCCTTTGCTTATTCAGCACTCTCTTCTTTTGCTTCAGCTTCTGCAGGTGCTTCTGCCGTCTCTTCACTCGCTTTTGGCGCCGGTTTCTCTTCTTTTTTGTTGAAAGTACCTTTTACCAGTTTTTCCCAGTTGGCGATTTCACCTTTATTGACATATTTGACATTCAAAAATCTGATCACTTCTTCAGTGAATCTCAGGTTTCTCAAGATCTCATCAATCACTGCCGGATCGGCTTTGTAGTAGATAACGTAGTAGTGTCCTCTTTCAAACTTTTCGATTTCGTAAGCAAGTTTTCTGACACCCATGTCATTGATGCTTGCGATTTCACAACCGTTTTTCTCTAAAATTCCCTTGACGTGTTCGAAACGCTCCTGCATCTCTTCTTCCGTCAGAGTCGGCTTTAAAACGAACAGTAGTTCATAATGTCTCATCTAATTTCTCCTTGTGGTTTTCAAGCTCTTTTTTTGACAAAAAGGGCAAGGTTATTTGTCCTCTGATTTGAGGTGACCGCGATTTTACTATAAAAAAGTTTGAAGTTTTATTAAACAGGAGAGCAAATAACTGTTTTTGTCTATCTGCTGTGCATATTTGAGTGCATGTTCACATGAAAGCAGATGCTCGAGCAGCTTTTTGTAGAGAGGCAGTTTAAATTTGATACTCATCGCCGCCCGCTCTTTCACCAGCTGCGGCGGCAGCGGATAGCCCAGAATTTCCACAGCATCGTAACGTCCGTGCACTTTGATGTAGATATGAAACAGCATCAGCTGCGTCACATACGCGGTTATCGCATTGATAATCCGTATCTCATCGCTCGTTGCGCCGTCCAGCAGGCGAACCAGATCCTCTTTGATATCCTCTTTTTGCAGCAGCTTCATGATAAATGTATCCAACGAAAGCGATCCCATACCGTAAACATGGGTGTCGATATCGGAAACCGTCACCGGTTTACCCAGCAATGAGAGTTTCTCCAGTTCATTCATACACAACGAGAGCTCTTCGTTCTGTAACATGAAAAGATGCTGGAGTGCAAAATTTTCAATCTGCAACCCCAGACGATTCGCCTCTTCTCTCATGAAGGCGATCGCCTCCCCCATATTGGGTTTGAAAAAGCGCGCAAAATCACCGCCCTTTTTTTTACCAAATGATTTGGCAATCTCTTTCGCCACACGGTCGTCACCGCTGAAATGGAGCAGAAAATAGCTACCGGGATTCTTTTGGGTCAAAGCGACCAGGGTATCGAGCTCTTTTTTGGGAATCTTTCTGTCGCTGCGAATATAGAGCACGCTCACATCCCCGAACAGCGAAGGCTGGGCAATATGGTTTCGCGCACTCTCAAAATGGTACTCGTCAAAATAGAAAGAGAGAATATTCTCTTTGTCACTCCAGAGGGGCAAAATCTTTTTGGCGTAAAAATCGGTAAAAAAGGGTTCCCCGTACAGCAGCAGTGCCCGGGGGAGTTTCCCCTGCCCGATCAGACCGTCGAGATCCCTTTTATACATTTTCCTGTAACCACTCCGAAATTTTGCCGATAATCTTCGCAGCGGGAATATGCACTTCGACGATCTCCACTTTCACCTCAGCGAAAAGATCGACATCATAGTCGAGAAGGAAAGCCCTCGCCCCGACCAGCAGTCCCTCTTCAAAATGGGCAATCGGCGTGCGTTCGTTATCGGTAATACGCGCAAGGAAACGCTCACCCTGATGCGCCGCCGCATAGCGTGCATATTTGCGATCCATAAAATCCCACGCCACTTTCGCCGCTTCACGCTCCAGTTCACTGACACGTACGGCAACAACGTCGATATCTTTCAAAATAAACTTCTGCGTCTTTTCATCACCCTGTTTGATCGCACGCAGAAGACGGTGGACAATCAAGTCACTGTAACGGCGAATAGGCGAGGTAAAATGGGTATAGTGCTCAAATCCCAACCCAAAGTGCCCCTTATTTTCATGATCGTACACCGCCTGTTGCTGCGCACGGATAATGAGTTTGTCCACCTCTTCACGAATACCCTTTTCGTCGGCATTGCGCTGCAGCGACCGAATCAAGGCATAGAGATTGTCCCTTTTTTCATCGGTATAGATGCCGATAATCGCCAA
This sequence comes from Campylobacterales bacterium, assembly GCA_027080605.1. Taxonomy (GTDB): domain Bacteria; phylum Campylobacterota; class Campylobacteria; order Campylobacterales; family QNZT01; genus QNZT01. The sequence continues at coordinate 15,536 of JALWRO010000158.1, read as the reverse complement.
ATCATCCAGCAACTCGTCGATCCGCTCTTCGGAAGGTCGGTCGTGGGTTCTGAATATCCCCTTCTCCAGCGCTTTTGCTGCCGCTTTGTTCGCCAGCAGCATCGCATCTTCGATCAATGCATGCGAAGGTGTTTCCGTCTCTACCCGTATACCGATCAGTTCATGATTTTCATTGAGCTGCATCCGTACTTCGCTGTTGCGAAATTCACAGCCGCTTTGCAAACGTTTGTGCCGTATTTTCAGCAGCAGTTTGTGCAGCGGAAGCAAAAAGGGCAAAATCTCGTCGTCGATAGCTCTTTTTTGCGAAAAATCGTCCTCCAGAAAAAGATCAATCGTATCGTAGGTATAGCGTCTGCGAGAGTGAATGACCGCTTCGAGCAACTCTTCATGAAGTGCTTCGCCGCTGTCAGGATCGAGTCTGATTTTATATACCATCGCCAGACGGTCTTCGTCAGGTTTCAGAGAACAGATATTTTCACTCAAACTTCTCGGCAGCATCGGAACAGACTTGTGGGGAAAATAGATGGTAAATCCCCGGTTTTTCGCCTCTTTGTCCAGTGCGCTGTACGCGCTTACATAGTGGCTGACATCGGCAATCGCCACATAGAGCGTTGTCGTTTCCACGTCAAAATAGATCGCGTCGTCGAAGTCTTTGGCATCCGGCGGATCGATCGTACAAAACGGCAAATGCGTCAGATCAACACGATCGGGGTACATACTTTTGTCGACAAAATCACCGAAACTTTTCGCCTCTTTTTCGCACGCTTCGGGAAACTGCTCTTTTTTGTTGTAGAGCGCCAGAGAGATCTTCTCATCGACCTTCGGATCGTCGATCACCCCCAGCACTTCCTGGATGGCGGAAGTATAGTTGTCTATTTTCAAAACGGTGCCTTCAGGCATCGCTTTGAGCGCTTTTTGTGACGCGGCGACAGTGAGCGGCAGATCGGTTTTGATATGCAATACTTCTGTTTTGCCCTGAACCGTTTTGGTGTAGGCGACCGTCACTTCAAACTCTTTTTTGAGAATCTCGATCACTTTGGCTTTGGGACGCCCGCCTTTGGAGAAAATACGCTTTGCGAGAACAATATCCCCTTTGGAGGCGCCGTTGAGATCGTGAGGTTCTATCATGAGATCTTTTTGCCGCTCATCGGCGACAGAAGAGAGGTACCCGGTTCCCGTACGGGAAATATCCACCACACCGAAGCGGTATTTGGAGTCGAGCTTGTAAAGATTGTCTTTGATTTTCAACGCTTTGATCAGCAGCAGATTTTCTACCAGCTCCGCATACTCACGGGGCACATCTTTTTTTTGTACCCCTGTCACAAGCAGACGCAGGAATGATTTAATATCCAAACGAGCCTCTTAAAAAGGGATTGCGGCATCGGCAACGTCACCGACACCCGAAATCGTATCGCCAACGATATCCGGCGTCACAACATTGACAATCGCACCGGTCACTTTAAAGGGTGCCGCCACGACAGAGCCGACACCGCAGCCGCTGAAAAAAAGAACAGCAAGCATCAGAAAAATAGTATGTTTTAGCATAAAAAACTCCTTCTATTGGTGTCATATTAACAAAAGAGAACTAAATTTATCTCTCCGACACGGAGCAGCCTTCGGTCACGGTGAGGGTGATGTCATATTTGCTCTTTTGCGCCTGATGGACAATATCGGCGGAGAGAGATTGTGTATCTTTGGATATCTCCTCCGTTTTTGCCGCAATAGTACGGTTGTTCTGAGCACTCTGACGTATCTGCTGCATGGCAGCGTTTATTTGTACGATATAATGGTTTTGCGCCTTGATCGTTTCTGCTATCTCCTGGATTCCCGCGGTAGTCTGCTCAATCTTCTCTTTCAGTTTGCGATATCCTGTCAACATCTCTCCGGAGCTGTTTTTACCCAATTGTGTCAATTCTGTTGCATTTTCCACCTGTGTTTTGATACTTCTGGCAGCATCGGCACTTTTGGAGGCAAGATTGCGCACCTCCTGCGCGACAACGGCAAATCCTTTGCCTGCATCTCCCGCAGTAGCCGCTTCAACAGCGGCGTTGAGACTGAGAATGTTGGTCTGAAAAGCGATTTCATCGATAATTTTGATAGCGGACATAATATCTTCCACCTGTGTATCGATCGCCTCCATCGAATCTCCGGTTTGCAGGGAGAGTTGCTCACCCTGCTGTAGCGACAGAGTCAGTGTACTGATTTCCGTTTCTATGTTTTTAAGTTTCTGCATCCCTGTTTTCATATTTTCATTGATTTGCGTCACAAGTCCGAAAGTGTTTTCGATCGACTCGAACTGCGTCTCCGCACTGCGATTCAAAGCAACAACATTATGAGAGAGTATCCGGGAACTTGACTCCAGCGCTTCACTGCTCTGGACATTTAAAATCAGCATTTGTGTAATCACTTCCTGCATACGGTTCAACGTCTTTTCGATACGTCCGGTCGCATCGGGAATCGCCTGCGTATAGTCACAGTGTGCGTACGACTCCAGCGTATGAACGATTTTATTGATATCTTTGCCGATATTTTCTTCGAGGTTTTGAAACAGATTGTTCAAAAGATCGAGCATTTTCTGAATCGTCGCATTTTCCGCTGTCACTTCCACACGTCGTGTCAAATCACCACTGCTCGCTTTCTCGATCACTTCCGCTGCCTCTGAGATCACTTTCTCTTCGTTGGTGATACTCTTTTCAAGCCGAGAAATCTCATCATTCACCCGTAGTGCCATCTCGCCTATCTCATCATGGTGGTGCACACGTATCGGTGCGATATGTCCGCTCCTTTTTTGAAAAAATGTAAAGAAGTCCATCAAGCCTGCCTGAAAATCCTTCAAGGGTGAAAAGACCAGTTTCCGCAATACAAAAATAGAGATTCCCGTGACACTCAACAGTAACAGCGCCATCACTGCCAGAGAAGCATAGATCATTTTATAGGCATCCGCCAGCAGTGCGTTGACCGACTGCATCTCTTTTCCAATCAGATAGTAACCGATCTTTTTACCGGCGAAATCGACAATCGGCACAAGCGTATAGAGGTAGTGGTCATCGGTAAAGAACGGCTGCTTTTGCAGTGCGTCGATATGCAGCGCCTGCGCTCTTTTCAGAAATTCAGGATTATACTTTTTCTGTGACAAAACATAGTGCCCCAGTGCTATATCATCCGGTTTACGCTTGATCTGGTATTTTTTGTCGAGCAGTACCAGAAGATCGGCATCTTCATTTTTTTTCATCCAGTCAATAAACGAATCGAAACTGACAATATATTCCCCCGAACCGACATAATGATGCTCCTGATCGAACATCGGCACGATCCCGCGTATGGTCATGCCTGTTTTGCCGACTTCCGTGGTGACAAACGGCTTATGATTGGCAACCATATAGGGAATCGTATTTCGAAAAGTCGTTAAATCATCCCCATACTTACCGGGTTTCCAGCTGCGCAAAAAAGCGTGTCCATGACTGTCATGAAGATGCACTTTAAAGGTACGAAAAAGGGAATTTTGTTCGATATTTTTTTCTATTTTCGCAAGAATCTCTATCGCCTTTTGCCGGTTACCGTTTTTCAACGCATCCGCCAACTCCTGATTGGCAGCAATCGACAACATATTGGTATACGCCACTGTTTCAAGCGCTTTGTGTTTCTCTTTCATGATCATATTGAGGGAACGGGCTACCTGATCATACGTTTTCGTTCTCGTTTTGTCGAGGAAATAACCCATCACACCCGCACTGACGACAATTCCCGCTATCATCAAACCCAAAAACATAATCACAATCTTTTTTTCTATACTGATATCCTGAAATTTTGTAAACCACATAGACTGTCCTTTTTTGCCTTACGCTCTATCTTACTTACATGGCGGTGACGATTTAACTTCTACTCTATATCGTCAAATGAGATTTTTCCTCCATCCTGCATCAAAACAAACCTGTACCAATTGTTGTCAGTTACCAAAATACACACAACTGTTTCTCTTCGTCTGAAATTTTTATTCGTTTTATACAATATATTTATTTTCTTATTTTTTTAGAGATATTTTACCTGTAAAAGCATTTTTATGGTCTCATTTGTGCTTCAAGAATGACTTTCAATGCGATTTATGTTGTATAATATGATCTGTCATATTCACCATATCGACTAAATATTGCGCAAAAAGGCTGCAAACACTTATGATTACAAGAATATATCTTATTTTTTTTATTTTTGTTACACCGCTTCTGGCAGACTATTATCTCAGCGGAGGTAAAAAAGTTACATTAATCCCGCTCAAAAACCTAAGAGATACCGGAACCGACAATCTACTCTATTTTCAAGACTTAAACGGAAAAAGATATGGTGTCAGTGATCAGATTATTGTTTGCAGTACCGATCAGCAACAACTCCGACACATTGCACAAAAATATCGACTTCGGCAAGTCCGTAAACTTTCCGATACACTCTATCTTTACAAAACACCCGGTGCTGCAAAAAGCCTTGCATTGTGTCAACAGATTACGCAGGAAAAAGGTATTGCGTTTGCCCACCCTGATTTTATACTCAAAAAAGAGAGACGCAGCATCACCGATCACTATTACAGCAGAGAGTGGCATCTTCACAACAGAGGTACACGCGGTGCAGATATCCATGTAGAAGAAGCGTGGAGATATACCAAAGGAAAAGGCATTATCGCAGCAATTATGGATGAGGGAATCGACATCGATCATGAAGATCTCAAAGCCAACATTATCGGTTTTGCCAACTATAATGATCCAAACAGTAACTACCCGGGATCAACATCCGGAAACTGGCACGGTACCGCCTGTGCGGGCTTGCTTGCGGCACCCATAAACAACATTGGCGTTGTCGGTGTGGCACCGGAAGCGAAACTCTTTGCCGTGCGCTATTCCGACAATGATGTCGCACAGGATATCCAGGCATTCAGCGATATGATGAAAGAAGGTGTCGCGGTTATCTCCAACAGCTGGGGATCCTATACCAATCTTGACGCGTATAACGAAATATTCAAAACACTCGCGACCAAAGGGAGAGACGGAAAAGGTATTTTAATATTTTTTGCCGCAGGCAATGATCATCAGGATCTCGATGAGCCTGGCATAGATGATGAATCCGAATCACCTTATGTTATCTCCATCGCCGCTTCAACCGATCATGACAAGATTGCAAACTACAGCAACTACGGCAGCTCTGTCGACTTTCTCGCACCGGGTGGCAATGCCGATCATGAACTCATTACCACCGATGCAACCGGCAGCAAGGGATATACGTCAGGCGACTACAACAAACATTTCATCGGTACTTCTGCCGCTGCACCTGTTGCCGCCGGTGTAGCGACGCTCATCCTTGCAGCAAATCCGGATCTGACAAGAGACGAAGTGATTGAGATCATGAAAAAGACCGCAGATAAAACAGGTGACTATCCCTATACCGATGGAAGAAACGACTATGCAGGCTATGGTCGGTTGAACGCGGGGAAAGCGGTCAAACTTGCCAGAAGTTATCTGCTTCAGCCAACTGCCACAACTGACAATGTCCTGCAAATAGATAATTTTGCATACGTGATGTTCCAGTCTGTCCAAAAATTTTCCAACTGATAATCCTTTTTGTTGTATATTACCTCTCAATAAAAATCTACAAGGATTGCTATGTATCGTTTTGCACTTCCTCCTGCCGGAGATATGCATATCGGAAATTTACGCACTGCCCTTTTTAACTTTATCGCCGCGAGACAAAACGGTGAACAGTTTTTGGTGCGTATTGAAGATATAGACAAAGAGAAGTATGTTGCAGGGAAAGAGCAGGAGATGCTGGAGATACTTTCCCTCTTTGGCATTACGTGGGATCAGATCAACTACCAGAGTGAAAACCTCAAATTTCACCATCAACTCGCTGCCAAACTGCTGATGGATCAAAAAGCCTTTTCCTGCTTTTGCACACCCGAAACACTTGAACAAAAAAAAGAGGCAGCAAGAGAGGCAAAACAACCGTATCGTTACGACGGAACCTGTAAAAGACTGAGTGACGCGGAAGTATTGAACAACGAATCCCCTTTTGTTGTGCGTATCAAAAAACCGCAAGAGGATATTGTTTTTACGGATCTGATTAAAGGCGAACTGCGTTTTTCTCCGGATGATATTGACGATTTTGTCATTATGAACGTCGATAAAACACCGACCTGTACCTTCGCCTCAGCTATCGATGACATGATGTTTGATGTCTCTGTCGTCATCCGGGAAGAAGCTCATCTCTCCGACACTCCCGGAGAGATTTTAATACGTGACTATCTGGGATATGAAAAGAAGATTCGCTATGCGCATCTGCCGACTATCCTCAATGAGGATACCTCAAACGTCGAAGAACTGCTTGAAAAAGGGTTTCTGCCCTCCGCTATTGCCAACTATCTCATTTTACCCGGCAACACAACACCTGAAGAGATCTTTACACTCGATGAGGCGATTGCATGGTTCGATGTAAAAAATATCTCCAAAACAGCGGCAAAATTTGAGATTGAAAAGCTAAGGCAGATCAATCGTGAACACATCAGGCGTACGGAAAACAGAACACTCGCCGCACAAATCGGCTACTCCGCAGAGGAGATAGGGAAGCTGGCAAAATGCTATACCGAAGAGGCAAGCACTTTACAGGAGATAAAGGAGAAAATAGATAAAATTTTTGCGCCTAAAAAATGTGAAGATTTTGAAGAATCGTTCCATAAACTGCAATTGATTGCCAAAAATGCACCCTACTTTCCGGAGTATGACGCATTTGAAAACTATCTGATGCAGGAGAGTGGACTCCAGGGCGAACACTTTTTTCAACCGCTGCGTGTCATGCTGACCGGAGCGCAGCATGGTCCCAATTTAAGAGACCTTTATCCTTTTATCAAAAACTATTTAGGAGAAATTATCCAATGATATTAGCAACGTTTATTCAGGCGATCGCACAGATCCTTTCCATGGTTATCAATATCTACATCTGGGTCATCATCATCTCGGCACTGATCTCATGGGTCAATCCCGATCCATCCAACCCGATCGTGCAGATTCTCAGACGACTGACAGAGCCGGCATACGCCTTTGTCCGCCGCTATATTCCCACCGTCATCGGCGGTATCGACCTCAGCCCGATTATCATTATTCTGGCGCTGCAATTTCTCGATCTTTTTCTGGTAAGAGTGCTTTTCAATCTGGCAAGAAGTCTTGCATAACCTTTTTCCTTCCCGACAGCGTCTCTTTCGGACGCTGCTCGTTTCGCTGCTACTTGCCGGCACACTCGGAGCAGACAATATTCCCTTCTCATTTTTTCATGACAAACCGCGCAGTCTGGCAAAAGATTTCTATATTTACCGCTTTTTAGACCAGAATATCTCCGCAAAAGAGGCACAGTCACTGGTCGGCGAAGTCAAAAATATGAACTGGAAACTCTTTAACCGCTTTGCCGATAAAGTGGATGATTTCTCTTTCTCGCGTATCAAGTATTGCAGGCAGCTGCCGCCGGAACGTTTTGCGGGCAAAGACAGCAGTTGTATCATGGTGGGACTTACCCCTTACAAAGCGACAAAACTGCCGGTCAAAATCCTCGAAGAGATTGCCGGTAACATCGCTTTTCGATACCCAAAACGCGCGGCACTTTACAAAGCGATCGCAACCAGAGATTTTAATTTTTTGACCAAACTCGATCCCCGGCTCTTTCTGCAAGTCTTCAACCAAACCGGAAACCGCTACCGGGAAGCGTATCTGAACCATCCCCTTCCGCCGAAACTACTGCTGAAACTCGCTACCTTAAAAGCGTTCAATACCGCTGTCGATAAAATCGTGCGTAATCCGAAACTAGACCAACTGCAACGCTCAATCCTGAAATTTGACAGCTCCAGACTAGGTGCGGAAGCCAATTTTCTGCTCGGACTCAATGCGCTGCAGTTACAGCATAAAGAGGTTGCCGTCTGGTACTTCAAACTCTCGGCAAAAAAGGCGTGGTCGAACTATGCCAGAGACAAAGCCCTCTTCTGGCAATACCTCACGACACAAGACAATGCTATACTTCATGAACTGACACAAAAGAGTAAAGATATCAATCTCTACACCCTCTTTGCCTGGGAGAAACTGGGAAAATTTCCCAAAAACATCATTGTCAGTATCGATCCCAAACAGGAAAAAGCGCCCTTTGATATTACAGACCCTTTTGTCTGGATCAAAATCAAAAAAGCGTTTCATGAACAGCATTTCAAAGAAAAAAAAGCCAAAGAAAAAGCAGCACTGAAACTCAACTCTGCCGACACCGAACCGCACGTCGCACGACTGCTTTATAGCTACAAAGAGAATCTGCACTACTATCTTTTTCCCTACAGACGTTATATCCAATCCCTCGAACCGCACCGTCAGGCAATGCTGCTCTCACTTGCCAGACAGGAGAGCCGTTTCATTCCCTCTGCAATCTCCTGGTCCTATGCGCTTGGAATGATGCAGTTTATGCCGTTTCTGGCAAAAGCGATTGCCAAAGATAGCAACATGACCAATTTCAAATATGAGAAAATGTTCGATCCCCGGACTGCCTATCGTTTTGCAGACATACATCTCGACTTTCTGCAAAAACATCTCTTCCATCCGTTGCTGATCGCCTACGCATACAACGCAGGGGCGGGATATACACGAAGAAATATCATCCAAAATGATCTTCTTTTCACACAAAAAGCGTATGAACCGTTTTTATCGATGGAGTTGTTATCCAATGCCCAGGCAAGGCGATACGGCAAGAAAGTACTTGCCAACTATGTCGTTTATGCCCGGTTAATGGGTCTGAAAGATGTCACAATGCTTACTCTGCTTCAACAACTAACGAAGAAGCACCGTATCTCCGACTTTTAAAAAGCAGTTCCATTTTATCAGTCGCCGGTTTGTGAAATGTCACCAGATAATAGTGTGACCAGACGTTTTTCACCGGCGCTATTTTCAAAAGTTCGTCATCCTTGTCCAGCGGTTTGATGCTGATCGGCTTTTGTCCGTTGAGTGTAATGGTATAGTCAGGATTGAAAAGCCCCTGTTTATCGGGGTCTTTGAAATCATCGTCAATAAAAACACTCATCAAAAAATGGACTCTTGTATCACATTGATATGCTTTCAACAAAGGATTGAGATAGGTAGCGACCAAAGAAGCTTTAATTTCCAGAGAGTTAAAGATTTGTGCTTTTTCTGTAAATGCAAGGGCTTTTTCTTCTAAAACATCCGGCGCGAAGAAACCGCTTTTCGAAGCACATCCACTAAATGACAACAAGGCGAAAAAAATAATAGTTAAAACTTTCATGACAATCCTTTAAAATTACAAACTATTTTACACTAATGTAATTTATATTTCGTTACAATTTGTTTTATTTCAAACGGAGTTATATGAAAAGAGCTGCCATCGCCTTTACCGGTCCTTCCAACAGCGGGAAAACCACCCTCATCGTCAAAATAGCACAAAAACTGATACCCGAACAAAGGGTTGCCATTGTCAAGCACGATCCCAAGGACAAAGCTCAGTTTGACACGGAGGGAAAAGACAGTTACAAATTCACACAAACCGGCGCCCATACGATAGTCGTCTCTCCGACACGCACGACGTACTTCGCACCTGAGAGTAAAAGTATTGATGGTATCATAAGAATGGTTGAAGATTTTGACTATCTTCTGGTAGAAGGATTAAAGACTCTCCCCCTTCCGCGAATCGCCATTTTCAGAGGAAAAATTGACGAAAGCTATTTTCCCTGTTCAGAAGCAATAGCGATTGACGAAAGTGTCGATATTAGTGCATATGACATTCCAGAGCGGATTTCAGTTTTAAATCTCAACGATACCGATGAGATTCTTGCCTGGATCAGATCCCATGCAAAAAAAGTATAAGGAGTATTATGCAAGAGATATACAATGCCATTCAGACTGCGGCGATCAAAATCGACTATGCGATCAAACATGAAGACAAAGGCTACTCCGACAATCAAAACAGTACCGGAGATATCCAGCTCAAACTCGATATCCACTGTGACGAGATTATCGAATCCATCTTCTCTTCCATCACCACTGTCAAAGAGCTGGCAAGCGAAGAGAAAGCGGAACCATTCACACTTCATGAAGAGGGTAAATATCTGATAGGATACGATCCGCTCGACGGCTCCAGCCTGGCGGACGTCAATCTTTCCGTAGGGTCGATTTTCGGTATTTACGAAAAAGATTACAGTGGAGAAAATCTCAAAGCAGCTGCTTATGTCGTTTACGGTCCGCGCGTCGAAATGGTAACAGCCGACAGTGAGGGCGTTAAACTATTTCGTCTGGAACCCGATAATACATTTGCTTTTGTCCAGGAGATCAGACTCAATGCGAAGGGAAAACTCAATGCACCGGGCGGTACACAGAAAAACTGGGCACCGCACCACAAGGCGCTGGTAGAGAGTTTTTTTGCGGAGGGATACCGTCTGCGTTACAGCGGCGGAATGGTTCCCGATCTGCACCAGATTCTGCTCAAGGGTGGCGGTATATTCTCCTATCCGGGAACGACCGATGTACCGGCGGGGAAATTGCGTAAAGTGTTCGAAGTATTTCCCTTCGCGTTTGTGTATGAACAGGCAGGTGGAGAAGCAATAGACGGGCACAAAAGATTGCTGGATCTGAAACCGGAACATATTCATGATACCACACCATGCTTTTTTGGATCAAAAGAGGAGATACAAAAAGTAAGGAATAGTTATGCCAACCATTAAAGAACAAAAAGAGATCGATTTTTACAAAGCGAAACTTGTTGAAGAGACCGAAGTGCTGCAAAATTGCCAGAAGCAACATCGCGTCAAGAGCTGTATGCTCTGCAAAGAGGTTATCGGCTGCGCAACGCGCAAAACATATGTCAATGCCGTTTACCAAAGTATGAACAAAGGCAAAGGCGGCGGTTTCGAATTTTAACGGTGATATTTCATGAAAAAGGTCAACCCTTCTTCATGAAACAGCATCGGCACACTACTTCCCTGCACCTCTGCTATGAGAGATTACGGCGGTATCTCTTTCAATCTTATCCATTACCATCATCGGCGCCAAAAACATATAGACAATGTTGGCGATAATAAATGCAATCAGCAGATATAACGGTAGTTTCTGTTTCATTTTAAATATTCTCCTTTTTTAATAAACATTAGCGCCTCTTCTTTCGTTTTTATGCGCCCTTCCAGTTGTACTTCATATACTTTGTCCAAAATCTCTTTAAACTTTGGTGAAGGAGAAAAACCCGGCAGCTGTAAAAGATCACGTCCCTGCAAAAACGGTTTCGGCGCACTATGCAACACACCCAGCACTTTTGCACGTTTTAAAATCTGCTCCGCCGCTTCAAAATCTCTTCCCGTTTGTGCCCGATATGCAGCTTTTGCGACCAGAACAAGCTCAGAAATATCCGCATGTACAGAGAGCTTTCGAACGGCGGTATCGATATCTTCACTCCCGGCAATCTCTAAAACACGGCGGGAATAACGCCAAAGTAGCACCACTGATGTGATAAGTTTCACTTCGTCACTGAGCCAACCGATCAAAGCCCTGACCTCTTCTTCACTTTGAAACGAATAGACCAGCGCACTCAGCATCAACACAAGTGCTCTCTCAATACGCTCATTTGTCAATTCCGCCATGATGTCGAGCCGTTGCAATGTTTGCTGCCAAGGCGTTTCATGAAGTGTGTACAGAACAGGAAAGTAACGCAGCGCACCCAACTCTTTGATCAGCACAAATCCGACAGAGGGTCGCTTCGCCTGTAACAACAACTTTTTGATTTCATCAAATATACGCTCTTTGGGAAGCTCTTCCAACATGCCCTCTTCCACCATTTTCCGACAAAGCATTTTGGTCGAAGCGTGCATCGACAATCCAAACCTTGCACAAAACTGCACCCCGCGATACAGACGCAGCGGATCTTCCGTAAATGTGTTGTCATCGATATGACGTAAAATCTTCTCTTCCAGATCTTTTCGACCGCCAAACGGATCGAGAAAACGTTTTTCGGCAATATCATAGCCCATGGCATTGATTGTAAAGTCCCGCCTTCTGGCAGCACTTTGAAAATCCATTGTTCCGTCTACGGTGATATCAAAGCCTCTGTGACCGCTTCCGGTTTTACGCTCGGTACGGGGAAAAGCAAAATCGTACTCCTCACCTTCATACACAAATTTCAAAACACCGAAACTCTTCCCTACCAGCTTTACTTTGCCATATTTCGCCAGCACTTTTTCCAGCGTCTCAACACGATTTAGTCCGTAAACTTCCAGGTCATAATCTTTTATCGGTAATCCCAGAAAATAGTCACGTACACTCCCTCCTACAACAATCACTTTTGCATGCTGTTTTTGGAGATCATCGGAAATAGTATGTAAAATGGAAGGAAGGTTCATGAGGATACTCTTGATTTCATATTTGCCAATGCGGCAATAAGTATAACAAATCTTTGATCAAGAGTAAAAAAACCTACAGTTTTTCCAATTCAAAACGATATATAGCTATAATAAGGAAATATCAAGGAGGCATATAATGGAAATACAGGTATTCAAGAAAATGGAGAAGAAGGCGCAAAAAGCCAGTAGCGGTGATTTTATCAAGATAGGTATTGCCATCGTTTTTATGGCAATGGTACTGTTATACAGTTTTTCCTCATCCGGAAATATCCCCAACAACACATTTCTGGCGATAGCGGCACTTTTCGGTGCCTATATGGCGATGAATATCGGTGCCAACGACGTCGCGAACAATGTCGGTCCGGCTGTCGGTTCCAAGGCGCTTACAATGGGCGGGGCAATTGCGATAGCGGCTACTTTTGAAGCAGGTGGAGCGTTTATCGCCGGCGGCGATGTCGTCAAGACGATCAAAAAAGGGATTATCGATATTTCCGCTTTCGGCGGTCACACCGATATGTTCATCTGGGCGATGATGGCGGCACTGCTTGCGGCGGCACTCTGGCTCAACTTTGCGACCTACTTTAAAGCTCCTGTTTCAACGACACACTCCATTGTCGGCGGTGTGATGGGTGCGGGAATCGCAGCAGCAGGTTTTTCCATCGTTGCATGGGGAACCATGGGTAAGATCGTCGCATCATGGATCATCTCACCACTGCTTGGAGGAATCATCGCGGCTGGATTTCTTTTTGCCATCAAAAGAACTATCGTTTTTAAAGAGGACAAAATTCGTGCGGCACAAAAATGGGTTCCTATTTATGTTGCCATCATGTCCGGTGTTTTTATCACTTATCTTGTACTCAAAGGGTTTAAAAAAGTGTGGCCATCCATTGTCTCTTTTGTCAATGAGCATCTCTTCGCACTCCTGCCGGTTACCAAAAAACCGACATTCATTACTGCACTCATCGTCGGTTTGATCATCGGGCTGATTGTTTTCTTTCTGGTCAAAAGATCCCTTTCCAAGAGCGACACCCTCGACAACAACAGAAACAGTATCAATACACTCTTTACAATTCCGCTGATATTTGCGGCTGCACTGCTTAGTTTCGCGCACGGCGCCAACGATGTCGCCAACGCAATCGGACCGCTGGCTGCGATCAGCGACGCAGTCACCAGCGGCGGTATCTCCGCCAAAGCGGGCATCCCTTTCTGGGTGATGGCTGTCGGTGCCGTCGGTATTTCTCTCGGTCTGGCACTCTATGGACCTAAACTGATCAAAACGGTCGGATCCGAAATCACGGAACTGGATCAAATGCGTGCATTTTCCATCGCCATCGCAGCGGCAATTACGGTGATTATTGCTTCCCAGCTGGGTCTGCCTGTCAGCTCGACACATATTGCTGTCGGTGGGGTATTCGGAGTAGGCTTTTTAAGAGAATGGATGGATACTACCGACGAAAGTACCATTATCGCACAGCGTGAAGCGGTGATTGCCGAAGAGGAAGGTACACTGAGTGCTTATCATCATGAACTGGAAACACTGGAAAAGAAAGAAGGGAAAAAGAAAACAGATTATCAGCGCATTGTTGAACTCTATAAGCTAATCGATGAACTGGAAGCAAAAATCAAAAACGACAAAAAAAGGTTAAAAACGGCACTGAAAACAAAATATGTCAAACGAGATGCCGTCAAAAAAATCATCGCAGCATGGATCATTACCGTACCCGCAGCGGCATTTGTCTCCGCACTCATTTACTTCATGATTAAAGGGATGGCAAGTTAAATAGCAAAGGGAACTCCCTTTGCTATGCGTTTAGTGCAACAAACTCCTGTGAGTGGCTGTCGTAATAAGCGATTTCACCGCTGGCGATATCATAATGCCACGCATTTAAAAAGAGTTTTCCCTCTTCCACACGCTCTTTGACCATTGGATAGGTAAGTAGATTGTCAAGCTGAATAATCGCAGATACTTTTTCCGTTACATTCAGTTTATCTGTTTTAGAGACATCTTCCGGTAAATGGCGTGTGACAAAATTTTTCGCATCCATACCCAGTTCCAGCCACTTTTTGACATGTACCAGCGCGGGATTTTCCAGTTTTTCCGTTTTATAGAGCGATTCGATCGCACCGCACTGGGAGTGCCCGCAAACGATAATATCTTCCACTTCCAGTACACTGACCGCATACTCGATCGCCGCCGCTGTGGCATGGAACTCTTCATCCGGCTTATAAGGCGGTACAAAATTACCGATATTTCGCATTACAAAGAGATCACCCGGACCGGTATTGGTAATCATATTGGGCAATACGCGGGAATCACAACAGCCGATGAAAAGAATTTTCGGACTCTGCCCTTCCTGGGCAAGTGCGGCAAACTTATGCTGATATTTTTTATATTTGTCTTTTTTAAACTGTTCACTTCCCCTGACGATCGCATGAATATCCATATAATCTTCTCCAGTTATGATAATTCAAGTAAATAGAGCTTTTTCCGTTCCGACGAACTGGCGATATTCGCCTGCATTCTGTACTTCGTCACGGTTCTTCTTCCAAGTTTAATTCCAAATTTCTCTTCCACTTTCTCCAGAATTTTATTGTCACTCAGCGGTTTTTTCCGATCTTCGTTTTTGATTACCTCTTTGATAAAATCTTTAATCTCCGTATTAGAAGTTTCTCCGTCTTCCCCCAGACCGGTAGAAAAAAAACTTTTGATCGGAAAGATCCCCCGGTCACATGAGAGATATTTACCGGCTATCGCTCTGGAAATGGTAGAGTGGTGATGCCCAAGATCTGTTGCCAGATCATCCAGCTTCATCGGTTTAATCGCACCGCCCATAAAAAAATCGTACTGATAGTCGACGATAGTCAAACCGATTTTCATCAACGTTCCTTTGCGCATCTCCAGTGCATCGACCATTGCTTTGGCATCTTTGATCTTCTCTTTGACAAAATCGAACTGCTCATCAATACCGCCGAGATCAAAATCGACGGAAGGATAGTAGGAATCATTCAAACGTACTTTAAGCTGTCCACCGCTGTTTTCGCCGAAAATATCGGCGATCACCCGTACATCTTCATGTTGACACTCGCTTGCCGAGGCGCTCTCAACCTTCCCTCTGACCCCAACTCCTTCACCAACTCT
>JALWRO010000157.1 GCA_027080605.1 Campylobacterales bacterium | reverse complement strand
CTATAATCACGCCCTAAATGTCCTAACGACACTTCAATGTGGCCCGTTCGTCTAGCGGTTAGGACTCCGGCCTCTCACGCCGGCAACAGGGGTTCGAGTCCCCTACGGGTCACCAGTTTACTTCGAAATATTTATTGTAAATATTTTCTAATTTTATTACTGACTATGTTAATTATCAAGTAGTACATTATCTTAATACCCATAGAATGAGAGACAATACTATCCAGCTGACGCCCCATCCAACTATAAAGATCCCGATCATTGCAAGCATACCGTAAAATGCTATCTTCAGACGCATGGACATAATCAAAAATGCCAAAAAAGAGAGAACTGCGACAAGAAGTATCATTTTCCAAAACGAGCCCAATGTATTCATGACACGACCCTTTAGCGTTTTTATTTGTATTTTACTGAAATTTTTTGTTTCTGAAAAGTGGTAAAGTTTGAAAACGGCACACTTTTCGTCAAAAATATATTATAATAAACAGAAAAAAAGTATCTATTCATGAAGTATATTTTAATCATATTATTTACGATCCTGATAGGTTGCGGTGGCGGAGGTGGTGATTCAGGTGTACCTGAATCACAAAATGATACGCCGGCGGTTACTGCACTTTCTGACACAAATACTGACACCAAAAGCTCGACAACCGACAATTTCAAAACAGAGGATAAAACAGGTGTGCCGGATGAGAGTATACAGCATGTACCAAAGACGCCTCCTGTTTCAACGTGTGAAGCTACGTGTACGCTCAGGCATCCGAAGATTTTAACAGGCAAAGTTGTGTCTGTCACCGATGGTGATACGATCAAAATTTTGACGAATGATTATAAAACTTATGAAGTCAGATTGCTCTATATTGATGCGCCGGAAAAAGAACAGGATTTTTCAAAAGTGGCAAAAAAAGCGTTGGCAGATATGGTTTTCAATAAAACAGTGAAAATTTTATATGAAAAAAATGATAAGTACGGACGTATTCTCGGAGAGGTATATCTGGGTAACAAGTTGATCAACAAAGAGATGGTCAGGCAAGGTCTGGCATGGGTGTATCGGACATATTGTTACGATGCCTACTATTTGCGTTTGGAAGCAGATGCGAGAGACAATTTTTTAGGACTTTGGTCTCAACCTAACCCCATACCGCCATGGGCATACAGAAAAGATCATGAAGCGGCGAAAGAGACCGATTTCACCTATCTCTACAAAGTAAAAATTCCGGTATGTGAAACTCCCGAAGAGAATACGCCGACAGTGAATCCACCGACGACACAACCGACACAACAACCAACAGTGACCCCGCCAAAGACAGGACAACCGATGAATCCGGATTCAAAGCCCAAAAAGAATGAACAGAACCCCCACTATACATGTGGTGTGAAACGATACTGCAAACAAATGGATAATTGTGAAGAAGCATATTTTTACTTTACACAATGCGGACTCCACCGACTGGACGGCGATCACGACGGAGTACCTTGTGAGGCGCTTTGCAGGTGAAAGTCAGAGTTATAATTGTAGAAATATTTTAATAAATAATAAAACTAATGATATAATTTATACTTAAGGATTTTTGATTTTCCCAATGCAGTGAGCTTCATGGAGTTTCAATGAAATAGAGAATGTTTGCAGGAGTGTCTGTGCGAATCATAGATAATATCAGTAGTTTTCTTGGTGATGACATCAAAGAAAACCTTATGGAGGGCGATAAGTTAAAGATTGCCGCTGCGACATTCTCTATTTATGCCTATGAAGCGCTTAAAAAAGAGTTGAACAAGATAGACAAACTCGAGTTTATCTTCACCTCTCCCGCTTTCACGCCAAACGAAGCTGTTGATAATATCCGCAAAGAGCGCCGGGAATTTTATATTCCCAAGTTTGAACGAGAGCGTAGTTTTTACGGTACGGAGTTTGAGATACAGCTCAAAAACAGACTTACCCAACGCGCCATTGCAAGAGAGTGTGCCGAATGGATCAGGAAAAAAGCAACATTCAAATCCAACAAAACATCTGCACCGATGCAACAGTTTGCCTGTATACAGAACAGAAACGTCGTCTATACACCGCTCAACGGATTTACCGCTGTCGATCTCGGTTATCAGAAAGGAGATGCCGTCTCCAACTTTGTCAATCGCATCGATGAAGCGGAGATGACAAAAACCTATTTGAGCCTTTTTGAGCAGATCTGGAATGACGATGAAAAGCTTGAAGATGTAACGAACCGTCTCATAGAGCACATCTCGACAGTCTATAAAGAGAATGCTCCGGAGCGTATCTATTTTCTGATGCTCTATAATATTTTCAATGAATTTCTTGAAGATATCAACGAAGATGTACTCCCCAACGACCTGACCGGTTTTAAAGATACTTTGATCTGGAAAAAACTCTACAATTTTCAAAAAGATGCCGCCACGGGTATCATCAACAAACTGGAGACGTACAACGGCTGTATTCTGGCAGATAGTGTGGGGCTGGGAAAAACATTTACGGCACTGGCTGTCATCAAATACTATGAACTCCGCAATAAATCGGTACTGGTTCTCTGCCCCAAGAAGCTTGCGGAAAACTGGCTCAATTACAACACCAACCTCAAAACAAATATCTTTTCCAAAGACCGTTTCAACTACGATGTTCTCAACCACACCGATCTCTCCCGTACCCGTGGATACTCTCACGGGATCGACCTTGCGCGTGTCAACTGGGGCAACTACGACCTTGTGGTGATCGACGAATCGCACAATTTTCGCAATGTCAGCAGCTTCAAAGATAAAGAGACGCGCTATGAGAAGCTGATGAACAAAGTCATCAGAGCCGGCGTAAAGACAAAAGTTCTCATGCTCTCCGCCACACCGGTCAATAACCGCTTTGCCGATTTGCGAAACCAGCTTGCACTGGCATACGAAGGGGAGACGCAGAAAATCAATGAAAAACTCAATACCTCCAAAGATATCGATGAGATATTTCGCAGGGCGCAGGAAGTCTTCAACCACTGGGCGAAACTGCCGCCGGAAAAGCGGACGGCATCGGCGATTCTCAATATGCTCGATTTTGACTTTTTCGAGTTGCTTGACAGTGTGACCATCGCCCGTTCCCGGAAGCATATCCAGACCTTTTACGACACGACCGATATCGGCACGTTTCCGACACGCAGACCGCCGCTCTCGTTTCACCCGAAACTCACACAGCTCGATGATGTGATAGGTTTCAACGATATCTTCAAATTTCTTTCCGATCTGAACCTTGCCGTATATGCTCCCGTCAGCTACATCCTCCCGAGTCGTATCGCCAAATATGAAGAGATGTATGACACCGAAGTACAGGGTGGTAAAAGCAAGTTCAGGCAAAAAGACAGAGAGAAGAGTCTCCAGGCACTCATGACAACCAACCTTCTCAAACGGCTTGAGAGTTCGGTACATGCTTTCAGGATCACACTGCAAAAGCTCAAAAACAACTATGTGCAGACACTCACACAGATCAGTCGCTATGAGAGAGGAGATCAAACGACCCGTATCGGGGATGTGGCTGCAACGATCTCGGAAGATGCGTTTGACGATGAGGATCTTTCGGAACTCGGTGATGTCGCGGTTATCGGGAAGAAGGTGCAGATCAATCTTGATGATATGGATATCCCTTCATGGAAACACGATCTAAAGTCTGATCTTTTGATCGTCGATAAGTTGCTGCTTGAGATGGACAAGATCACGCCGGATGATGACTTCAAACTGCAACATCTGCAAAACCACATTGAGCAGAAGATACAGCGTCCTGTCAACGAGGGGAACAAAAAGGTTATCGTCTTTACCGCTTTTGCCGATACCGCGAACTATCTCTACGATCAGCTTTCGCCGTACTTCAAAAATATACACCATCTCCACAGTGCAAAGGTGACAGGTTCGGATGCTCCCGCATCGACGCTGGATAAACACTATGATTTTCAGTCCATACTGACACTCTTTTCTCCCCGCTCCAAAGAGAAGGCGCTGGTATTGCCGGAGGAACCGAACGAGATAGATATTCTCATCGCGACCGATTGTATCTCGGAGGGGCAGAACTTGCAAGACTGCGACTACCTGATCAACTACGACATCCACTGGAATCCGGTGCGGATCATCCAGCGGTTTGGGCGTGTGGATCGTATCGGCTCGCAAAACAAGGAGATTCAGCTTGTCAACTACTGGCCCGATATCACGCTGGATGAGTATATCAACCTTAAAGAGCGCGTGGAAAACCGCATGATGATCGCCGATGTCACCGCAACGGGTGACGATAACGTCCTCAGCGCCAAAGCCAACGATATCAGTTACCGCAAAGAGCAGCTTCGCCGGCTTCAGGAAGAGGTGATCGAGATGGAAGACCTCAAAACCGGCATCTCCATCACCGATCTGGGTTTGAACGAGTTCAGAATGGATCTGCTCGGTTACATCAAAGAGAATCCCGATATTCGCAACCTCCCGAACGGTTTGCATACCGTCGTCCCTGCGGATGTGCAAAAAGGGTTGAAACCGGGGGTGATCTTTACCCTTTACAACCGCAACCATACCGTCAATATCAATCAGCAAAACCGTCTGCACCCTTACTATCTTGTCTATATCGGAAATGACGGGGAGCTTATCGTCAACCATACGCAGGTAAAACAGCTGCTTGACCTCGCGCGTGCGGCGTGCAAAGGGCGCAGCAAACCGATAGAGAAAGCCTACAAAGCGTTCAATATCGTCACAAAAGACGGTAAAGAGATGCAACACTACTCACAACTGCTCGACGAGGCGATTGCTTCTATGATTCATGTGCAGGAAGAGAGCGATATCGACTCGCTTTTCAGCGGTGGCAAGACAACGGCGCTGACGACGAAGATAGAGGGTGTGGATGACTTCGAACTCATCAGCTTTATCGTCATACAGGATGTGCCCTGATGCTATACGCTTTCCCGTCCCAGGCGAAGTTTGGCAAGGTGATTCCCAAGAGCAAAATCTACGAATACGCCTCGGTCAACAGACCGCTCAAAGAGAAGTTTGTCACACAGATAGAGAAGATCGTCTGGAGTTATAAGCTTGCGGAAGAGACACTCCATATCTCCGCAACAGAAAAAGTGCCGGAGATCGAAATATTCGATATCTACCTCAAAGGCAACAGTATTGATGAGATGCTGCTCAGGGCGATAGACAGAGCCGTTCCGCTGCCGATTCTCTTTTATATCCACCGTCAGGACGGCAAAGTCCAGCTCAAAGCCGCCTACAAACGTCCCAGTGAAGCCGACAGTCGCAAGTGGGTGATCGAGTACTATTTTGAGAGTGCGTGGTCAGATGCCCAGGCAGAACAGACACCCCTCCCGGCAGCGGTCGATCTGGAAAAACTCTACACACAGATGATCAAAGCGCTTATGCCGCAAACTGTTGTACAATACGAACGAACGGATGATATCGAAGAGGAAGTAGAACGGGCAAGACGCATTGAAGCAAAAGAGCGCGAATACGCCCGGCTCAAAGCTAAAAGAGACAGAGAGAAGCAGTTTAACAAAAAAGTGAAGCTCAACGAAGCGCTGCACAAACTGAAAGAAGAGATAGAGATGTTAAAATACGCTGACAAAAAGGAGAC
>JALWRO010000156.1 GCA_027080605.1 Campylobacterales bacterium | reverse complement strand
GTATCGATGCCCTTTTTGAAGCGGAAAAAGAGGGCTTTCATGTCATCCCCAACGCCGAAGCGGTCAACAAAACGATGAACCGTAAAAATATCCGCAAATTTGCGGCAGAAGATCTGGGACTGAAGACCAGCAACTACCGCTTTGTCACGACATTTGAGGGGCTTATTGAGGCAAGTAAAGAGATCGGTTTTCCCTGTGTCATCAAACCGGTCATGAGCAGCTCCGGGCACGGTCAGAGTATCGCCAGAACGGCTGACGATCTGGCACACTCGTGGGAAATCGCCAAAGAGGCACGCGGAGATGCAAGTGAGTTGATTGTGGAAGAGTTTATTGCCTTTGACTATGAGATCACACTGCTGACGGTGCGCAACGAAACCGGCACCGTCTTTTGTGAACCGATCGGACATATTCAAAAAGATGGCGACTACATCTTTTCATGGCAACCGATGCAGATGAGCGAAACGGCACGTAAAAGTGCGCAGCAGATGGCAAAAGCAGTGACCGACGGTCTGGGCGGACGCGGGATTTTCGGAGTCGAGTTTTTCGTCAAAGGCGATGAAGTCTATTTCAGTGAACTCAGCCCCCGCCCGCACGATACAGGTATGGTGACGATGATCACCCAAAGCCAGAGCGAGTTTGCGTTGCACGTACGGGCGATACTCGGTTTGCCGCTCGATTTCATTTTTTACGGAGAAGGTGCGAGCGCTGCGTACAAATCGGAAGTGGAGAGTGTCGCACCGGCATTTGAAGTGGACGAAACGCTTTTTGACCAAAACACATTTTTACGGATATTCGGTAAACCGGAAGCCCATGTGGGAAGGCGTATGGCAGTCGTGCTCACCTATGGCAAAGATGCACTTACAAAAGCAAAAGAGAAAATCAAACTGATAAGAGGAATTTCATGAGACATATCAAAAAAATAGCAGATTATTCGATGGTCGGCGGTATGGGCGCCGTGGTAATGGCAGGTTTGACAGGCTGTGGAGACAGCGGACTTCCGCCTCAGCAAGCACCTCAGGAGAACACATTTCAGACAGCCGCACAGAAACAGGGTGCATTTGTCGTCATCCAGGAAGTGGCTCCGAAGCAGTATAAGATCGTCGATGAGTACCCCAGTTCGGATACCAGAGTCATCCTCAAAACACTTGACGGCAAAGAGAAGATTCTCACCCAGGAGGAGCTCGACGCGCTGATCAAAGAGGAAGCCAAAAAGATCGACGAAGGAAAATCGGCGCTGACCAATCCGGAAATGAGTACCGGCATGGGCGGTATGGGACTGGGTGAGACAATTCTCGCCAGCGCCGCGGGAGCTGTTCTGGGAAGCTGGATAGGGAGCAAACTTTTCAACAACCAAAACTATCAGGCAAAACGACGTACCTCGTACAAAAGTCCACAAACCTATGCCCGAAGCAAAAACAGTTTCAACAAAGCACGCAGCACTTCAACCAAAAAATCGGGCTTTTTCGGCAGTAAAAGTAAGCAGAGCACTTCCGCCGCCAGACGCACCGCACCGACATCGACGCGCTCAGGCAGCCGAAGTTCCGGATTTTTCGGTTCAAGAACCGGTTCACGCAGTTTCGGAGGCTGAGTCATGCGCCTATTGCCTGTCAAACCCCTGACACCGGAGTTTCTTGAGTCGATCAACTTTTCATGGCATACCGACTGGGACGACAACACCCCTTACCTCACAGACAAACTCGTCGAGGTCGAAGAGATCGAAGCCCACGCCTACGCCGATGCGGCAAACGAACTCTACGATATGTTCGTCGAAGCCGGAGATTATGTGATCGACAATAACCTCTTTCATGAACTCGGTATCCCTTTTAACCTGGTCGATATTATCAAAGCGAGCTGGGAAAACGACGTGCACTGGCACCTCTACGGCAGATTTGACTTTGCAGGCGGTCTGGACAGAGTACCCATCAAACTGCTGGAGTTCAACGCCGATACCCCAACGTTGCTTTTAGATACCGCCATTGCGCAGTGGGCGATGCTCAAGGCAAACGGGTTGGATGAACACAGGCAATTCAACAATCTTCATGAATGTCTCAAAGAGAATTTTCAGCGGCTGGTTACACTCGAAGAGAGTGTCGAAAAGTTTCATGACTATTACGAAGGGTGGAAGATTCTCTTTTCATGTGTCCGTGACGCCCAGGAAGATGAAGATACAACACGCTACCTTGAAGCGATTGCCAAAGAGGCGGGATTTGAGACGGCATTTGCCTATATCGATGAAGTGGAATTTGACGCAAACGAAGGTATCTTTTACAATGATGTGCAGTACGACTACTTCTTTAAACTGGTACCGTGGGAAGATATCGCCATTGCAGAGGGTGAACTGGCAGTCATCCTGACACAAATCGTACACAATCAAAAGGCGATTATCCTCAATCCCGCCTATACGCTGATGTTCCAGAGCAAGGGTTTCATGAAGATACTCTGGGATCTCTTCCCCAACCATCCCCTGCTGCTGGAGACCTCTTTCGAGCCGCTGGAGGGCAAGGCGTATGTTGAAAAACCGGTTTTCGGCAGAGAGGGAGAGAATATCACCATCTATGACGAAGACGGTGTCATTGTCGATCAGAAAGCGGGACACTACGACAACTTTGCGATGGTGTATCAGGAGAGAGCGACACTCAACCGTGACGACGACGGGAACTACTACCAGGCAGGTGTTTTCTTCGCCTATGAAGCGTGCGGGTTAGGCTACCGCACCGGTGTACGTCCTGTTCTGGACGATGATGCAAAATTTGCGGGGCATATTATCAAATAGGTGCGATTACCGCACCTCTGTCACTTTGACCTCTTTGTGATTTTCCGGAAGCAGAATGATAATATAAGGATTGGTGAGTGCCTGTGTAACAATCGAATCGACCGTCGGCTGTCGGTTTTCAATCTGCACTTCAATATAACTTTCATGCTCTTTGATTTCATGAAGCATATAGCTGTAACCACCGGTACTTTTCGTACCCATTTTGGCAATAACCACGCTGCCGTCAAAAGCAGGCGCTTCTTCCCCCGTCAGTAACCGATACTCTTTCCCAAACGCGGCAACATCTTCCGCATTGTCGCTGTAATAGACCAGAAACGCTTTGGGCGCATCCAGATAACGTCCGTCATCGTGCGGATAGACGCCGGTTTTGAGAATCTGATAAGTAGGGATATTTCGGCTGCTCATATTGCTCTCTCCTGCATTCGGCGTCACGGATGTACATCCTGCAAAGATCAAAAAGAGTACCGCCAACGCTGCCAATTGTATCTGTCGCATCTTTTCTCCTTTGCCTCAGTGTAACATAAAAAAGTACTTTTGCCAATAAAGTTCCAAATAACTTTACTTTTTTCGCACCAAAAGCCGCTTTTTCTTTACCTTGTG
Organism: Campylobacterales bacterium; assembly: GCA_027080605.1. Taxonomy (GTDB): domain Bacteria; phylum Campylobacterota; class Campylobacteria; order Campylobacterales; family QNZT01; genus QNZT01. The sequence goes on along the minus strand of JALWRO010000156.1, from coordinate 16,925 downwards.
CTACCTATTGCAACAGGTCATCCCTAATATTATACCGAAATTTGGTATCATTGGCAGATGATAAAAATATTGATTGCCGAAGATGATCTGCTCTTTGCACAGACGCTGGAAGACTTTTTAAGTGAAGAGGGGTTTTCCGTCGATCTCTGTCATGACGGTGCGGAGGCGGAAACGTTGTGCTACGAGAACCGCTACGATTTGCTGCTGCTCGATATCAACATGCCCTCGCTGACGGGTCTGGAGCTGTTGCAGTCTCTGCGTGAGGGAGAAAACAGGACACCCGCCATCTACCTCACCTCCTATAAAGACAAAGAGACGCTGCTTAAAGGATTTGCCACCGGTGCGGACGACTACCTGCGCAAACCGGTCGATCTCGACGAACTGCGCATGCGCATCCATGCCCTGCTGAACCGTACCGGGAAACGGCTCTCCTGCGTCCAGATAGGCGACCTGTCCTATAACCGGGCGGAGCAAGTGCTGATGAAGGGAGAAACACCTGTCGCACTCTCCCAAAAACTCACATCACTGCTCGATATTTTAACCGAAAAGCCCAACAGCATCGTCACCAAAGAGCAGATCAAAGAGCGTCTGTGGGGATGGGATGAAAGCCCCAGCGACGGTGCGCTCAGGGTTTATGTTAATGAACTGAAAAAGATTCTGGGCAAAACGTACATCGAAAATATCAAAGGGAGAGGATACCGCCTTGCGCTCTAAAGAGTCAGGACTGCTGCTGTCGCATCTGATTATCATCGTCGTGCTTGCCGCGGCGATTTTGACGGGCAACAGTGTGTTGCAGGAGAGTATTCCAAACAACTTCCTACGTTATGTACTGCTAGTCGTACTGAGCACCGTTGCATACTATTTTCTCGCGCCTTCGGTGATCGAGCCTTTTCTCCAGACCGATGCAAAACTCAAAGAGATGATCGACCATACACTTCATGAACTCAACACCCCCATCGCCACCATCGAAGCCAATCTCTCGCTTCTCAAACGCAGCCTGACCGACGAAAAGAGCCTCAAACGTCTCAAACGCATCGAAGATGCCGCCAAAAACCTGACCAAACTCTACGAAAGTATTGAATATGACATCAAAGAGAATATCGAACATATCGAAAAAAGCACATTCCCTCTTCAAAACGTACTTCATGAAAGCATTGCCAAAGCGGCGGAAATAAAAGGAGACATAGAGATTCGCGACGAAACAGAAAACCTGATGCTCCACACCGACAAAAACGGTTTTGAGCGTACCGTAGACAACCTCCTCTCCAACGCCATTAAATACAACAAACCGGACGGATTTGTCCGGTTTTATACTAAAGAAGGCAAACTGTTCGTCCAGGACAGCGGTATAGGTATTGACCCCAAAAACCTCTTCATCGTTTATGAAAAATCTTTTCAGGAAAACCCGACGACTGTCGGTTTCGGACTGGGGTTGAGTATTGTCAAAAACTTCTGCGACAGGGAGAAGATTGCCATCAAAATCGACACCCAAAAAGGTGAGGGAACCACCATTTCCCTGGATCTGCAAAATATTCTGTATAAGTAGTACTTAAATTATAAGTCGTTATAATATTAAAATTACTTATACCGGGGTTACTTCATGTTACGCATACTTCTTCTCTTATCATCTCTCTTCCTGTTCGGCTTCGCAAAATCACTGCATATTCAGTGGGATAAAACCTACGGCGCAGACAAAGAGGACAAAGCTTACGGCGTCACGGGCACAATGGACGGCGGCATCGCGATGGCGGGCGCCACACGCTCTTTTTCACTCGGCAAGGAGGATGTTTATATACTCAAAACCGATCCCAAAGGAACACTGCTGTGGGAAAAACGTCTTGGCGGTCCACGTAAAGATATTGCCTATGCTATCGATGAAAACAACAAAGGTGCCCTCTATGTCGCAGGGCTGAGCAAATCGTTCTCCAAAGAGGGAGACTACAATGTCTATGTGCTGAAACTATCCCCCGAAGGAAAAGTACTCTGGAGCAAAAGTATGGGCGGTCCGGGGAAAGATTACGGATACGACATCACTGCGACGAAGGACGGCGGCGCGGTAGTCGTCGGAAAGACAAAGTCGTTTGGACACGGGCACTATGATATGTATGTGATCAAACTTTCATCTGACGGGAAAATACTCTGGAGTAAAGCATTCGGAGGCACAAGCAATGAAGAAGCACACGGCGTCACCGAACTCCCGGACGGCAGTCTGATTATCGTCGGGGGTACTGAGAGTTTCGGTGCGGGGGATTTTGACTTCTATGTCGTCAAACTTGCGCCAAACGGCAAAAAGCTGTGGGAGAGATACTACGGGCAAAAAAAAGCGGATCTCTTCTACTGTGTCACCCCGGCAGCAGACGGCGGTTTTACCGCTGCCGGATACACCCGCTCCTACGGATCGAAAAAGAAAGATTTGACAGTGATGCACTGCGACAAAGATGGCAATACCGTCTGGCACAAAATTGTCGGCAGACAAAATCATGAAATCGCAAACGGTATCGTCTCCACCAAAAACGGCGTACTGGTCGTCGGTTCTACCAAATCGAAAGGACACGGCAAAAACGATTTCTATATCCTGACATTGGACAACAACGGTCAGCTGACATTCGATAAAGCGTACGGTGGAAAGAAAAACGATGTCGCCAATGCCGTAGCACGCACCAAAGACGGCGGCTATGTGGTAGCAGGAGAGAGTGAAAGCTTCGGAGACGATACCGAGTATGACGTCTATCTCATGAAACTTTCGCTTTAAAAATCAATAACTCCTGCGCTTGTCCCGTACACAAAGCGACGAGCGGTGATCGCCGCACTTTTTAACTTCAAAGAGGTCGATCGCACGGATCAGTTCACCCCAGCTTCGGTAGCCGAAATTTCGCGGATCATAAGAGGTGTTGTTGGAGATATGGTTTCCTACATTGGCAAGATACGCCCACCCCTCTTCATCTTCGGTACTCTCAATCGCATGGCGCAGGGCATTTAAGAGTTTAGTATCTTTTTTCAATTCATGATTGGACTTTTTACGGTCTTTCTGCCGGGTTCTGGAGGAAGTATTTGTACTCTCCTCTTCCTCCTCTATTGTTCCCAGATTCTCCAGATAGAGAAAGCGTGAGCAGGCATTGACGAACGGCATAGGTGTCTTCTTCTCCCCGAAACCGTACACTTTCAAACCGTTTGCCAATATACGCATCACCAGCGGGGTAAAGTCACTGTCACTCGACACTACGCAAAACGCATCCAGCTCTTTGGTAAACAGAAGCTCCATCGCATCGATCGTCATCGCCATATCGGAGGCGTTTTTGCCTTTAGTATAATCAAACTGCTGTACGGGCTGAATAGCGTATTCATGAAGTACCGCTTCCCAGCCTTTGGATTTGGGACTTTTCCAGTTGCCGTAAGCTCTGCGGATATTGACAACACCGTACTTTGCCAGTTCCGACAAAATGACATCTATTTTGGATGCCGGAGCATTGTCCACATCGATAAGGAGGGCTATTTTTTCTTCTGATTGTTTCATGTCAATACTATACTTTAAAGAGGATTAACTTACGCAAAAAGTGCGCGATTCATCCTTTCTTCTATACAAAAAAAGATAAAATATACGATATTACATTTATAGTAAATTTTGTACAAAGAGAAAGCATGCTGTTTACCAAAGCCCATCTGAAACAATTTCTTGCAAGCAGACAATATGACGAAGAGTTGTTACAGGCACTGACCAGAGTCACTTTTTTTACCATACTCTTGTTCATGATGAACGTCATGTACGACACTTACCTCAGCAACCGGTCTGTACTGTGGGCATTTGCGCTTTTCAGCCTCTTTGTAGTCGTTCACACTGCCTGGATTATCAAACAACCGGGAAACTATTTTCACAGAAGATTTATCGCCATCGTCGCCGACATCGGTTTTGTAAGCTATCTGACCTATATGATGGGTATTAACTCGATTATCTTTTATCCCCTCTTTTTGTGGATTATCATGGGTAACGGCATACGCTTCGGCGAAAAATATTTCTATACAGCACTGGCGGTCACTGTTTTCTTCCTCTCTTTTGCAATCTATTTCAATCCTTTCTGGTCCACCCATGCCGATCTGGGCATGGCTTTGATCATCAGCCTCATTTTGATCACCATGCTCAACAAAAAAACACTCAAACGCATCAACCTGATGCACAAAACTTTCGACAACAAACTGCAGCACCAGATCGGTGAACTTGTCAAAGAGTACCACTACGACTCACTTACCGGACTGCAAAACCGTATTGCAATGGAAAAAGCCCTCAAAAGCGAACCTTTCAGCGGCTTGATGGTACTCGATATCGACGGTTTCAGAAATATCAACGAACTCTACGGCATGAATACCGGAAACCAGATTTTAAAGAGTTTTGCGGACAACCTGCAACACTTTTTTCAAAACAGACCCTTTGACCTCTACCGCATTTACGGAGATGTTTTTGCGGCAAAAGCGAAAATGGAGTTTATCGATCTGGATCTCTACGAAGAGACGGTAAATGAACTGCTTGCGTTTATTGAAGCGCTCAGTCTCGGATGCAGCGATGATGACGACTCTATCAAAATAGACATCACTATCGGTATCTCTCTGGAAGAGGAAAACGCCCTCAACAAAGCGGAAATGGCGCTCAGTTTCGCCAAAGCACGTGCGAAAAAATATATTGCTTACAGTAAAATGATCGATACCAGTAAAACTATCCACCAGCTGCTGCAGCGCAAAAGCGAAATCAAAGACGCCATCAGCACTGATAACTTCATTCCAGTATTTCAACCTATCGTCAACAGGGATCAAAAAGTTGTCAAATATGAAGCCCTGATACGCATGCGAAAGTATATTGACGGCAAAGAGCAGCTGGTATCACCCTGTTTTTTCCTCGACGCGGCAGTCAAAACCAAACAGTATGAAACACTCACGCTGATTATGATAGAGAAAAGTTTCAGATTCATGAATGAACTGGGCAAAGCCTTTTCACTGAACCTCTCTTTCAACGATATGCTCAACGAAAAAGTCCTCAACGCACTCAGGGAAAATATTGAAAAATACGGCATAGGAGACCATCTGACTGTGGAGATTCTGGAGAGTGAAAATGTGGATGACTACCTGATTATCAAAGATTTTATCAAAGAGTTCAAAAAGACAGGAATTGAGATAGCCATCGATGACTTCGGCAGCGGTTTTTCCAACTTTACCCATGTTTTCGAACTCGAACCGGACATTCTCAAAATAGATGGTTCATTGATCAAAAATATCGACAACGACAGAAAATCGTATGAATTTGTCAAATCGATCGTCCAGCTCGCAAAAGCACTCGGTATCAAAACACTGGCGGAATTTGTCAGCTCAAAAGAGATCTTTGACATCACCTACGAACTGGGAATAGATTACTTCCAGGGCTACTACTTCTCGGCACCGGTCACACATGAAAGTCTGCTGGCGGAAATGCACTCTTAACACAAACCACTTAATGTTCTTCTGAGCTTTATCAGGGGACTACCTCAACAACATATATCTTTATTAATTGATACGCTCATACAGGATATAGCTAAAGCAACACTTCCGATGTAGAAGCTGGACTTCAGTCTAACCATTTATAAACGATAAAAGCGAAAGAGGTGTGCCGGTTCCAAAGGAGTTCAGTCAGTAAAAGAACCGGCACGGGGAACGAGAGGGAGGATATTACCAGTCGATAATATCCATATTGTTTCTCGGAGCAATATTGGTATCGACCGTGTGACCGATGTTGCCTTTACCCGCCCAGGATTTTGGTTCAGGTTCAAAATTTACAATAAAGCTCTGTTTCACAGCACTCGGTTTGAATGGGTTGTAAATCAAATACTTTTTGGGCTTATAGTTTACCCGTGTTTTAAACGGTGCTTTACTCACATCCAGGTGCAGTTTATTCTGTACCACATTTTGTGAAATACCTGTCAAATGCGGTCTGCTGATTGCGGTAATACTGCTCGGATCAACCATACTCTTGTTTATCGATCCAAAATCAGGATCAAAAGCTTTTGATGCTTCCGATATCTGCGACCACTGATACCAATAAACACTGTCCACACTTTCCGGTAAACCGTTCAAGCCATATAATGTTTTATTGCAATCTTTGCAATAGACTTCATAAAACACCGCAGCATCCCCCGACTTTCCAACAATTTTTTGATCCGGCATATGGGCACGGACATACAGAAATGTCAGATTGACATCGTTTGTTTTTGTCATGTTCAAATCATCCAGTTTTGCCGTTGCAGATGGAAGTCTGTAAATCATCGGATTCATTGGACTCGATGCATCTCTTTCGATGTTAAATTCAATCTTCTTTTTCCCTATTCCTTCTTTAAATAGTGATTTATCCAGTTTTATTCCTGATAAATCACTCGTCGAGCTTGTCAATTCAGACGGCAGATGAGAAAAAGCAACACTATGATTATGATCAGGGTATCTCGCACGTATTTTATACACCTGCGGTCGATCATCATGAATCGATGCATCAATAGCAATTTCCACATCTCTGGCATAACATTCCGGTTTAAAATTGCTAACAGGTTGCCCGGATTCATTTAAAATTTTTGTCTCAAACTCCAGTACTGCCGCCATCGGGTCATTGTTATTGATACTCGTATCAAGCGTGTTATAGTATGTATAGATGTGACCATCACCATTTCTGACACTCCAGGAAAAGTCTATCTTTGCCGGGGAAAACGTAACATTACTATCTTCAACAGGTGAAATAGCTACAGCACCCGCACTGTCATTTTTATCGATACTTGCAAACTCTTTTCCAGCTATCTCCCTGACCGATATATTTAATTTTCCTACTTCCGGATACTTTAGCGTAAATTCTGCCACACCGTTATGAAAATGAAGATTTTGGGTAATGGCTTCCAGTGTACCCCGTGTACATTTCGGTTTTGTTTCATTGTAATCCATCTTTACAGACGCATTAGTATCAGCTCCGAGTGTAATATTTTCATTGTAACCATTCACAGGATTGTGATTGCTACTTGCACCTACCGCTTTAATTTTCATGGTAAATGACTCTCCAGCTTTAACAGGAGATGACGGGGCATCAATTATAAACTTATCCGGTCGTACCGCAAAACTGTCACTTGAACAAGCTCGTCGTTCTACACCGTTTTTCTTCCAGACAAAAAAGAGCTTTGCTTTTTTCATCGCTTTATTGACAGTAAATGCAGGCGGCTGCGGAATAATCAAAGGATTATCACGGGTAACAAATCCACCTAAAAATTGTGACATAATACTATCCATAAAATGGAACATAGTATGACCGTTTTTCTCTTCCGTCAGCGTAAACGGTTTTAAATCTATGCTATCCAGATTAGCGCTGTTTAGACTGTCACAAACTGCTGCATCTACAATACCGACTTTCATATCGGTATCATTCAGGTCTCCTTCCATTTTTGCCAAAGTCGGCGTGAACTCTTTACCAACTATCTGAGTTTGCAATTTAGGACTGCTTTGGATTATCTCATTCCACGCATCATACGCACTATGTGCATAAATTTTAAACTTGTGATCCTCAACTTCACCGTCACTTTTTACACCCTTTATATCTGCTGTTGTCAATGTATCCGTTGAAAGACGTATACGCATATAGGTATCACCTGCCTGGATATCCTGCGGAACCGTCCAGCGTAAAGTTACCGTACGATCTTCCGGTTTTACTTGTACAGCGACACCTTCACTGCTTTCAAATGTCCCGTTTCCGTTAAAATCAATCCAGGCGACAAGGTTAGCAGTATATGGTGTATCGTTGTGAACAGGAATCTCTACGGCATATTGTGTATCCGATACATAAAGAGGTGAAAAGGTCATCGGTGTGTCACTGTCGGCATCTACAAGTCGTGCGTCACTGTCTGCAGTTACACCGTTACCGATATAGAGTTTTGCTCCACCGGACGCCGGTAATTTATGTCTGGCACCGTTACTCTCAAGTGTACTGCCGTAACTGTCAGGAGCATCTGCAAAATCAATTTTTATCGGAGCTTTACTGCATCTGGCACCATCGTTCTGATATTGTGTTTCACCGACGTTAATTGAAGAAAATGATATTGCACTGACATTGTCTCCGTTAATTTCAATACGAACCGCTTTTCTGTTTTTATTTTTAATGGCATAAAAATATCCTTCATTATCAAAAAAGCTACTACCGTAAATACCTTCACCGAAATTGACAACATTTTCTGCCAATTTGGTAATCTTCTTTGCTTCAACATCAAGTCTGTAAAAGTTATTCAATTTATCCAATGCATAAATTTTATGATCGGCAGGATTGATTGCCATATCAGCAATATTTATTTTTTTGTTAAAAACATACTGTGTCACATCGAAATCACTTCTGGTCTGATTTAAATCTATTTTATAAATACTACTTTTCCCGTTACCGGGTACAGTACGATAATAGAGGTAGAGGTATCCGTTTTCATCAATATCACCTATATAGGTCGATTCATTCGAAGGCAAGCCGTCAATCGGTCCAAATTTCTTTTGTACATACTTACCGTCGGGATCCTTACTGACACGAACGATATACCCTTTATTCACAACATCGCTTCCCCAGAGATATCCATCTTGTATGTTATACCCAAATCCGTTTATATAAGAACCGTCCAGACTATCTTTATCCATTGTATAATCAACAGTTTCTCCGGTAACCAAATCTATTTCATGAAGCAGTTGATAAGGATTTGTACTGTTATTTTTTTTATAATCAATCACGATTGCCTTGTCACTACAGGTTATAGGTTCCTGACAACTAACAGGAGTCCTGTTTGTCCCATCCCAGTTTTTCCCGTTTTTTTCATTGTTATAACCTGATAGAACTTCTTGATCAGATAATGTACCCTTCCATAATTTTACTTCATCTATTTGACCGTCAAAATACCAGTCAAGTGTTTGATCTGTATAAAATTTTGCAATTTGCAGGGGATTACTACTTGTTCTCACTTTCTTATTAACGGTATTTTCAAGATGACCGTCAATATAAAGTTTATTCATACCATCTTCATCATGAACTAAAACAATATGATGCCACTCATCAACTGCCGGTTTGACACTCGATGTAACATAGGTATAACGATTATGTGCACTCATCTCATTTCCAACTATAGCGAGTGCCCCCTCTCTATCATCACCGGTATGAATTGTATCAATTTCTAAAGCCCATCCTTTTCTATCGTCACGAGATGTTGTTGTAATAAGACCGTTCCAATCTCTGAGATGTTTCGCTTTAAACCAGGCTGCTACAGAAAAAGAGCCCTCTTTATTTTGGAGAGCATAATTTTGTATTTCAACAAAATCACCTTTATTGGGATCATCAGCAAAAACTCCGTTAAATCTTCCACTACGGTTAATAATACCATCAGCGGTAGTATTGGCATTGCCTCTTGCTGTTCCATTATGGTCTCCTATACTATCTTTTACTTCTCCTTCTGTGCCGTTCCATGAGCACTCATCGAAACGATATTCAGCTACAAGTTCCGGTTCGTTCGCTTGACTGCTACCACAAAATGTCTGCACGGCATCTGTATCATATCCGATAAGAGAATGATCGTTAACATCGATATAATTACCGGTCAAAGCTCCCGTAATATGTGTATCGTTGTTTACCTGGACATCACCTCCGGAGTAGAACAATCCTTTAAAATCAACCTGAGAATTGATATCTACCTTATCTTTCGCTAATACGACAAATTTGTCAGCACTTGGAATATTATAGAGTTTATTGCCACTGTTAAGATAGAAGATATTGGCAATAATTTTCAAAGAGCCGTTGATTGTAAACTGATTTGCCTGATTCGCATCAAATTTATCGGCATAGATAACAACATTACCGTTGATTGTAATTTTCGATCCCTGATTAATATAAAAATCAGACTGTGATTTGATCGTAAGGTCTCCATTAATGGTGATGGTATTGTTTTGACCGGTTTGAAACTTTGTATACTCTTTATTGGATGAAATTGTCAAACTTTGGTTATCGGAAAGAATTTTATCACCATCTTTTCCGTTTCCTAAGTCTAAATCGAATGCAAGTGTTTTTGCGAGTGTATTACTTGCCTGACATGGTGCATCATCGCAACGTACAGTATCTTTTGCGGAGAGCGATTTGGTAATCAAAGTATGATTTTTCGTACCGTATATCTTGGTCTGATCATTAATTTGAATCTCATCGTTGGTCGAACTAAGTGCACCGGGAAAGGCGAGTGTACATTCATTTTCTGCAGGTGCCGGTGGCTGTTGGCAAGTATTGATGCCGTTTTCAGTCTTCCCAAATACCAGATTAAATCCGGCTTTTCCACCATACTGTCCCATACTTTTATTTTTGATATGTTGAAAATGCATCGTAAATGTACTTTTGTTTTCATGAACAAACTTAACACTCGCACGTTTATCCGGAAAAGAAGAGTCTTCATTCTCCTTATTCATAAATATATGATAATCACCAAGAATAGTTCCCTCAATATGCGAATCTTCACTTAACTGAAAAAACTTATAATCATTTTTATCGATAATCACTTTTTCCGTACGATTTGCAAAATTATCCAAATCATATACTTGTGATTCAAAATTGAGAGCAACAGGTTCTGTTGTACCATGTTTTACAAAAGTAAAACGTAGTGTAGCATCATATAAAGTACCTTTAGTATCAAAACGATTTTGATCGATAAAAAAACCGACTGAAGGATCATCCCCACCTGCTTTTTGAAATTTAAACCCTTTTGGTGTGGAATCCGTATTTAACAATGATGAAAAACCGGACAGATTTTCCACTTTTACCAGTAAATCAATCGCCTGACCGTTTACTGTCGCAACATTCTTGTATCTTGCTACTGTGCCGACACCACCATCACCTGTTACATCATTATTCTTGTCAAAATCGAACTCTTTATTAAATGTCACCATATCAGAAGGTGCCGCGGAACAATCCTGTGCTTGCAAAGTCTCCGTTGCCGGCGGTTGTACCACCTCTGCATTTGGACATCTTGCACCGTCACCGTTTGTCAATCCTTTATCCAAATCTGTAAAATAAGTAGCCGAATGAGGATCGTTCATATTGATTTTGTACAATTTATTTGTATCTGCACTTCCTGTACCAAGATTAAAATAGAAATTTCCATCTTTATCAAAAAATGTAATCACTACATACGGATCAACACCGCTGTTAACAACAAACTCTCTTTTACCTGTCACAGGATCAATACTATATACTTTTCCACCGCTTTCTTCTTCAATATAGTATAATTTCCCGTCTTTGGGGTTAAACGCAAAGTCAGCAGTAGAAATCGTCTTGTTGTTTTTAATTGTCAAAGGTGTCAACGCTTTTAAAAATTGATCTGAATTTGGATTTACATCGACACGTCGTATCTTATGCGCACCTCTTTCCGCAAGATACAAAACACCGTTTGCATCTACATCTGCCGCAATATAACCTTCTGAAGGCAATCCATCCGGAAGATCAAACAACTTTGTATTTCCATTCGCATCAATACGTACGAGTTTGTCAAGTTTAAGATTATATCCCCAGATATAATTGTCTTTAACATTATAACCGATACTATTAACTCCGTTTACACCGTTTAAGACTTTATGATTTACTAAACCACCGTCAGACAGACTGATTGTATCAAACTGACTATCCCCTTCCCTCGGACCATTATCACTGGTATTGAAACTGACAAATGATTGAGAAGTACAGCTAAAGGGTATACCGCTATCTATTTCGGGCAACGCTTCATCCTGAAAATACCCTGCTACACCACCGTAAGGATCTGCTGTATCGTTTAGATGATCAACCGGGAAAGTCTCCGGTTTTGTCAAATCATGGCTACTCGTAACATCTTCACCAAAATAGGAAAAACCATAGTAAGTACTTCCGGCAGCCACACCCAAATCTTTCAATGAAACAAAAGCCATGCCCAAAGGTTCATGCGTTTTGGTTAAATACCACGGTTTTCCCTGCGTACCTTTTTTTTCATTTACCAAAAATGCCAAATACTGTTTTGAGATTGGATTGTTTTTATTTTTTACATAGATTTTAGTAATACCGTAATCTATACCGGTTCCGGTATGAACACCGACAAGCGGACCGTAGGAAGCAGGTTTACCATTGGCATCCAAACTTAAAATTGCTGCAATTTTGATGGGATTATTACCCGATTTTTCTGTAACGACATGTCCTGCTTTTTCCAAATCCACAGCGTTGGCAGGTGCTTTGATACCACCTTCAAAAATAAAATCGACTCTCTCGATATTTTTGGCAGTCCAGCCGCTGTTTCGAAACAGATCCAGCGCACCTACATTGATAATACGTCCACCCATTACCTTCGCCATATCGCAACCGGTCGGAAATGAGGGATTATATTGGTATGTTGCACCGGAACTTGTTCTCTCGGCAAACAATCCACAGGGATTACCGGAGGCATTTTTGTTGTCATGCCTGATAATTTTAACTTTATTTGCCATAGTCTGATATTTGTAGTGTGTACCCTGATACTCAAAACCGTCTATAACCAGATTGTTTCCTCTTCCCCACTTTAACTTATGTCCATTCTTATTGTAACTACTCTTTGTGGCACTTTCATAGTGTGCATACACTTTTGTCACCTCACCTTTTGCTACGGCAAATGACAAAACGATACTTGCCAAGAAAATCAACCTGATAACTTTTTTCATCTCTATTACTCCAAAAAGTATTTCTATAAGTAATATCGACCGGAAGTAAAAAAAATTTAATTAAAGTTGCGAAAATTCGTCAAAATTCTGTCGGATGGCGTCGTAAAGGACGATACCGACGGCTACGGAGAGGTTGAGGCTTCTGCCGTTTTTTGTCATAGGAATAGTAATGCTATTTTGCAGTTTTTTCGCCGTCAGTTCGGCGGGGAGTCCTTTGGTTTCGGAGCCGAAAATGAGATAGTCGCCTTTTTGAAATGAAGCGTGGAAATAGGGTTTATCGGTTTTGGTCGTGGCGAAGAAAAAACGGTCAATATTTTTTTCATGAACCGCTAAAAATTCCTCCAGAGACTCCCAAACCGTTACGTCGAGCAGTTTCCAGTAGTCCAGTCCCGCCCGTCTGAGCGCTTTTTCACTCATGTCAAAACCGATCGGTTTGACAATGTGCAGTCTGCTGTCTGTATTAACACAGATACGTCCGATCGAACCGGTATTTTGCGGGATCTGCGGATGGACGAGGACAATATTGAACATCAGAAAATAATCGTCCTGTTACCGTAGATGAAGATGCGGTCTTCGAGGGCGAGATCAAGAGCATTGGAAAGCACCACTTTTTCGACGTTTCTGCCTGCTCTTTGCATCGCTTTCCAGTCGTACTCATGGTTGACATGAATTACATCCTGTGCGATGATCGGTCCCTCGTCGAGGTTGTCGTTGACAAAGTGTGCTGTCGCGCCGATGATCTTCACACCCCGCTGATATGCCTGTTTGTAAGGGTTAGCACCGATAAAAGCCGGCAAAAAGGAGTGGTGGATGTTGATGATACGGTTTTCGTAGTGTTTGACAAAATCGCTGGAGAGAATACGCATATATTTCGCCAGTACGATCAAATCCGGATTGAACTCTTCGAGTATGGTCAGTACTTTTTGTTCATGGCTTTTTCGGTCGATATTTTCCGCGGAAACGTAAAAATAGGGGATATTGAACCGCTCACTCAACTCCCGCAGGCTGTCGTGGTTGGAAATGACCGCCTGAACATTGGCGAAAAGTTCACCGCTGTAATTTTTCAGTAAAATATCTCCCAGGCAATGGGACTCTTTTGTCGCCATCAGGACAATATTTTTGGCATGTCTGGCATGAAGTGAGATGTTCGCATCCTCCGGCAGAACCGTCTGCAGTGCACTTTTCAGACTGACAATATCGACATTTCCGATAATCCTCGCCCGGAAGAAAAACTTTTGATTCTCTTCATCGACAAATTCACTGTTTTTCTCGATGTTCAAATCATTTCGGTAAATGACATCGGCGATTTTATAGATCAAGCCCTTCTCATCCGAACAGTCGATTTTCAATATATACTGGCTCATAATGCTCCTATAAATTTATCTATGCCTCTTTCATGAACTCTGGCTTCATGATAACCTGTTTCAAAAAAAGTATCGAAATTTTCGGTATCAAATATCGAATATTTACTCATATCTTTCGGTTCTATATAGAGATCACACAACCGTTTGCCCTCGCGGATGTTGGCATTGAGCATAATAAACAGCGCTTTTGCCAGCCGTTTTCGAAATCCCTGCGGCAGTGACTCGAACATTGGATTGACATTGATACCGACGATCTTGTCACAGCTTTCCGTCAGCGCTGCGGCGGGAAGGTTGTCGTAAAATCCACCGTCTATATAGATCTCTCCCTGATACTCCACCGGTGCAAAAATAGGTGTCAGCGCGGAAGATGCGACAATCAGTTTTGCCAGATCACCACTCTTTTTATACTCCGCCAGACCGGTTCTGAAATTGACCACGGTACAGTAAAAAGGGATCTTCAAAGAGGCAAAATCTTTCAACCCTGCGACATCCTGCAAATACGCCTCCGCACCGACAACGGAGTAGAGCGATCCTTTATGCAGGTGGTACTTCAGGAAAGATTTGAAGTCGATCCCTTTAAGCATGGAAAGTATCTCATCCGGAGAGTGCCCTGCGGCATAGAGTGCTCCGGCAATCGCGCCACCGCTGCTGCCGCTGACTGCAGAGAAAGAGAGTCCTTTCTCCTCCAGAAATTTGATAGCACCCAGCTGGGCAACACATCTGCTTCCCCCGCCGGAAAGGGCAATCCCGATTTTTGGCATCTATTGAAGAGGTTCCTTCACTTCCTGCACTCTTTCATCCACTTGCGCTAAAAGCAGTTGCAGGTACTTTAACGTCACTTCAAGTTTCGCTTCGGGATCTTTGATTTCCGAAGATTTCAGTCCTTCAAAAAGTATCTGCAAACGCTCTCTGGTATGTTTGAGAAAAGCGAGTTCGTCATCGCTTCTTTGTATGACAATCTGCTTGTTTTCTTCGGGTTCTTCATCCGTCTGCTGCTGTGCCTGCTTCGCTGCTTCCTCTTTTCTGTCCTCTTCATGAAGTGCGGAAATCTTCTCTTTCAATTCATCTTCACGGGCTATTCTGTCATCCAGCTCTTCGAGTGTGGAGAGTACCAAATCTCTTAGTTCCATGGTTTACAAAGCCACCTTTCAAATTTTAAAAACTGCTCTTCACTGTGCATCTCCATGAAATATTTCAATGCTTTGGTATTGATCTTTCGCAGGCGAAGTACCGCTTCTCTCAATGCTTCGTCTCTGGGGTTTTTCTGCAAGTGCGCTTCATAGATTTTCAGCGCATCCGCCAGGTGTCCCTGCTTTTCATAGATTTTCGCCAGTGTAATGGTACCCATCAGATTTTAGAAACATACTCCGCAATATAGGAACCGATCTCCGTTGTCGAACAGATCTCTTTGGCACCGTAGTCCGCGATATCGCGCGTACGGTAGCCCTCTTTGAGTACTTGATCGATCGCCTGGTCGATCCTGTCCGCAGCGCTCTCTTCACCAAACGCAAAGCGCAGCATCATCGCCGCACTCGCAATGGTTGCGATAGGATTGGCGATCCCCTGCCCGGCAATGTCCGGCGCCGAACCGTGAATCGGCTCGTACAATCCGACTTTCCCGCCGACAGAAGCGGACGGCAATAAACCGATAGAACCGCTGATCATACTCGCTTCATCGCTGAGGATATCGCCGAAAATATTACCTGTCAAAATGACATCGAACTGTTTGGGATTGCGTACCAGCTGCATAGCGGCATTGTCCACGTACATATGCGACAGTGCCACTTCCGGATACCCTTTTGCCACCTCTTCGACAATCTCTCTCCAGAACTGGCTCACTTCCAGCACGTTGGCTTTGTCTACCGAACAGACACGTTTGTCCCGTCTCATCGCTGCTTCAAACGCCTCTTTGGCGATTCTGACCACCTCTTCTTTGGTATAAACCATCGTATTGAAGGCTTTATCTTCCCCTTTTTCCCGTGGCTGACCGAAATAGAGTCCGCCTGTCAACTCTCTCATGACAAGCAGATCGACACCTTCGACGACCTCTTTTTTCAGTGTACTCGCTTCCAGCAACTCGTCGTACACTTTGACCGGTCGGTAATTGGCATAGAGATCAAGTTCACTTCGCAGACGCAGTAAACCGCTTTCCGGGCGTTTTTCACGCGGCAGGTTGTCCCACTTCTCGCCGCCTATGGCGCCGAACAAAATAGCATCTGCCTCTCTGCATCCGTCGATCGTTTCCTGCGGCAGCGGATCACCGGTGATATCGTAGGCAATCCCGCCCATCAGCAACTCGTTGTAGCGAAAATCGAAATCACATACCGAAGCCAGCGCGTCAAGGACTTTGATCGCTTCATCGACAATCTCAGGACCGATACCGTCGCCTTTGATGACGGCAATTTTATAGACTTTCGCCATCTTATCGTCCCTCCTGCATCATTTCCGCTTTGGCAAAATTGATCAAACCGCCGCAGTTGATCAACTCTTGCATGAAAGGAGGTATCGGTGTAAAATGGAAAGTAGATTTTTTAGTCATATCTTCGATCTCCCCGCTGTCAAGATCGATTTTGATCAAATCGCCTTCGTCGATTTCGTCACTCTCTTTGAGCTCAAAGATGGGAAGTCCCATGTTGAAAGCGTTACGGTAGAAAATACGGGCGAAACTCTTCGCCACAATCGCCGAAACACCCGCCGCTTTCAGCGCGATAGGTGCATGTTCACGGCTGCTTCCGCAACCGAAATTTTCACCCGCAACAATAATATCTCCGGGTTTCAGCTTTGTAATAAATTCGGGATCGGAATCTTCCATAACGTGTTCCGCAAGTTTATGGGGGTCTGAAGTGTTAAGAT
>JALWRO010000155.1:599-5627 GCA_027080605.1 Campylobacterales bacterium | reverse complement strand
GGTTATTGGTAGCAGATGCAGAAAAAAATTGCTGATAAACTGAACAAAATCAAATCTCATCCGGCGACGAAACAAAGTATTGAACAGCTCAAACCAAAAAAAACTTTCTGGGGTATTTTGGGTGTGGCGATCTTTTTTATTTTGCCGGAGATTGTCGCGTTTATCTGGGGTGGGGATATTACCGCGTGGACACAGCACCACCTCTCCCAGCCTCTGCCTCTGGAAGAGGAGTATAAATATAAGGCGATCGAGATGATGTTCGGAGAGGGAAGCTGGTTTAATCTGCTGTTTGGTGTAGGGCTTTTGGTCTGGGCTTTCTTTTAACGATTAACGGAGGTAATTTACCGGAACTTTGATGAGTGCTTTGTTGGTTTTGGAGAAGCTTTCATGATCGTTTTCCAGATCTTCTTTGTAGCGCTGTAACTGCCCGGTGACAGTCAAAAGCCAGTTGATCAACTCTTCGCTTGCGGAGCCTTCCACGTTTCTGCACTCTTCGAGTATTTCTTCGGCAAGCGTCACCACTTTGTTGACAGGTGTGATTTTCAGGTAAGCGGAACCCGATTTGATAGTATGGAACATCCGAAAAAGTTCGTCAATATTATTTTTGTAATGTCTCGGATCTTTGAGATTGACGATCAGCGGATCCATATTTTCCACCATTACACTGAAGTGTGCCAGAAACTCTTCGACAATATCATAATCAAAATCACCTTCTAACTGTTGATAGACACCCATCATGAACTCTTTCGCATTTTTACCAGCAAAATACCCGCGGCAGTGATCGCCAGAATGACACCGATCGTTTCAAAAATGAAACGCAGTGTCACCGGCTGTGTGAGATCCGGCATTATCCCACAACCTTTGCGCATCTTTCACAAAGTGTATCTTCTGCGGCGCTGTTTTGCTTCCAGCAGCGCGGGCATTTTGCTTTGCTGCTTCGTACGATGGTAAAGTTGTCGCCTTCCACTTCAAATGTCGCAACCGTCTCTCCCTCTTCATGAGGAGAAACGCCGCTTACCGTAAACCAGTCTTCGGCATCGGTTGGGTCGAGTTTTTTGATCTTTTCAGAATCGGTTTTGACGGCAAGTTCCAGCGTCGCTTTGATCATTTTCTCTTTTTTAAGTCCGTCCACTATTTCAAAAAACTTCTCACGCGCTTCCATCATATACGCTTCGTCAAAGTTACTCTCGACTTCCGGCAATGCGGTATAGATGAGGTCAAAGACATCTTCGGCATCTTTTTTCAGGACAGCAGGTGCATACTCTAAAATCTCATCGACAGTATAAGTCAGCACCGGTGCGAGAAATGCAATCATCCTGTCGGCAATAAGTGCCATCGCACTTTGTGCGGAACGACGGACTTTGTCCTCTTTGGCATTACAGTAGAGTCTGTCTTTGGAGATATCCATATGAATACCGCTCAGCTCCACCGTAATAAAGTGGTTCAGCAGCGAGAGTGCTTTGGAGAAGTCATAGTTTTGAAAATGCGCATCTGCTTCGTCAAACACTTTTTTCGCCTTCGCCAGAATCCATTTGTCCAGTGTACCCATCTCACTGACGGGAAGCACCTCTTCAAGGTCATCAATATTGGCAAGCAAAAAGCGCAGGGTGTTTCTGGTTTTTCGGTACTGCTCCGCAATCTGTTTCAGGATATCGTCACCGATTTTCAAGTCGTTCTGGTAATCGCTCAGTGCTACCCAAAGACGGATAATCTCTGTGCCGTACTGTTTTGCCACCTTGTCCGGTGCAACGACGTTGCCTTTGGATTTACTCATCTTTTCACCTTTTGCATCGTTGGTGAAACCGTGGGTGACCAGAGTTTTAAACGGTGCAATACCGTTGATGGCGGCGCTGATGGTCAGGGAGCTTTGAAACCAGCCTCTGTGCTGATCGCTTCCCTCCAGGTACATATCTGCCGGATACTCTCCTGCATCGTACTCCCGGGATTTTAGTACTGCTTTCCATGTCGAACCGCTGTCGAACCAGACATCGAGAATGTCATCGACTTTTTCCAGATCGTCAGGGTTGTAGCCGCTGCCGGGATAGAGGAGGTCTTTGATCTCCATATCCCACCAGACATCGGTTCCCTGTCTCTCAAAAATCATTGCCAGGAAGTTGAGTACTTTTTCATCTAAAATCACTTCGCCTGTTTTTTTGTCTCTGAAAAATGCGATCGGCACACCCCAGTCACGCTGACGGGAAATACACCAGTCCGGTCGGTTTTCGATCATTGATGTCAAACGGTTTTTGGAGACCGGCGGGTAAAAGGTGATGCCCTCGATCTGCTCCATCGCTGTTTCACGCAGTGTCTTTTCTCCCTGATCCATTACGATAAACCACTGTTTGGTTGCACGGTAGATGACCGGCTTGTGGGTTCTCCAGCAAAACGGATAGGAGTGGGTAAATTTGCTGACTTTCAGCAACGCGTCGCCCAGCAGTTCCAGAATCGGCTCGTTTGCTTTGAAAATATGCATACCGACGAACGCTTCCGGATTTGGCAGCAGTTTTTCACGCACGACTGTTTCATCGAAAAGCCCGCGGTCATCGACCGGCATAATCACGTCGAGGTTATATTTCAGACCGACGCGGTAATCATCTTCACCGTGTCCCGGAGCGGTATGGACACATCCGGTACCGCCGTCCATCATGACGTGTTCACCCAGAATGATCCGTGATTTTCTGCCGTTGAGCGGGTTGACGGCGTGCAGATTTTCCAGTGCTTTGGCAGGGATGGTTTTGATAACATCACCTTTGATTGCCTCTTCTTCTTTCAGCGCTTCATAGCGTTTTTTCGCCACGATGTATCCGTCGCGTGTCAGAACATACTCTTCGTCAGGATTTAAAGAGATACCCACGTTTGCAGGCAGTGTCCATGGTGTTGTTGTCCAGATGACGACCGCGCCGTTGTCGATACCCAGTTTTTCTTTAGCGTCCGCATCCAGTTCAAAAGCCACATAGATGGAGTAGTCCTCTTTATCTTCATATTCCACTTCTGCTTCTGCCAGGGCTGTCTGTGCTGCCCATGACCAGTAAACAGGTTTACTTCGCTCTACCAGCAACCCTTTTTGTGCGATGTCACACAGTGCACGGAAGATATCCGCTTCAAACGGGAAGTTCATGGTAAGGTAAGGGTTCTTCCAGTTCGCGACGATACCGAGTGTTTTAAACTCCTCTTTCTGGATATTGACAAATTTTTCGGCATGTTCACGGCAGAGTCTTCTGATGGTAGTAACCGGAAGAGACTTCTTCTTTTCACCCAGTTTCTTCTCTACCTGCTGTTCGATCGGCAGACCGTGGCAGTCCCAGCCCGGGGTAAAGCGTACATCTTCCCCTCTGAAGTAGTGTGACTTGACGACCAGATCTTTCAGAATCTTGTTCAGCGCGTGACCGATGTGGATGTTTCCGTTGGCGTATGGAGGTCCGTCATGAAGTGTGAACATCTTCGCGCCTTTGTGGGCGGTGGTCATTTTCCGGTAAACATCTTTCTCTTCAAACCATTTCTGGTAACGCTTCGGTTCGTTCTGCGAAAGGTTTCCGCGCATGGGGAAACCTGTTTTTGGCAGTAGCAGGGTATCTTTATAATCCATCTTTTTGCAATCCTTGAGTATGGTCACCTCTAATAATCCTCTGAGATCCGTAGTATGTTTTCAGAGGTGATCATAGTAAATTTGCGCGGATTGTATCGAAAAAGCCCTTATAATGTATAATTCAACCAACCAAACCAACCAATCTAGGAGAAGTTTCATGAAAAACGCCCTCATTGTTTTAGAGTACGCCATGCAATACAACCACCCCTTCATATCCTACCTCAAAAGAGAGATCAAACAACATGTGGGAGAGCTGGAGACGGTCCATTTTATCAAAAAAGGGGATGACGATATTGTCATGGTGCTTGAAGAGGTGGTTGCCCGGCATCAGAACGTTTTTGTTGTCAGTGCGGAAAACTTCTCCTTTACCGGAAAAATCATAGCCACACTTTGTCATGACGGACTTGTCCTCAAAGAGGGAATGCTCATCCCTTTCAAAGCAGAAACATTTACGAAAAACAGCTACCTGATCAAAAAAGGCTCCACCGCCATCAATGTACTCAAAGTGGATGTTACCGCGAAACTGCCGCAGATTTTGATTCAAAGCCGCAGAGATACGGTAAGTTTTTACACCTTTGACGCCGCTTTACAAAAAAAGATCGAAAGAGAGATCGAACAGCTTGAAATGCACTTTGAAAAAGTCATGATGACAGAGGGACTTTATTTCTACAGAGCATACGGCATCCATGTATCGCAGACAGAGACGCTGACGCATCATCTTGAGACAAAGTTTGCGGACGGTGTGCTGGTCGGAGAAGATCTTTCAGAGATCATTTGTAACAGACTGATCGAAGGAGGGCAGACGATCACAGCGGCGGAAAGCTGCACCGGAGGAATGCTCGCTAGTGAAATTGTCAAAAACAGCGGTGTCTCTGCCATCTTCGCCGGAAGTGTCGTAACCTATGCCAATGAGATAAAACAAAAACTGGTCGGTGTTCGTGAAAGCACACTCAAACAGTACGGTGCAGTCAGCAGCGAATGTGTCAGGGAGATGCTTAACGGTGTCATACAAAAATTTCACGCAGATTTCTCTCTGGCAGTCAGTGGTGTGGCAGGACCCACCGGCGGAACCCGGCAAAAACCGGTCGGAACAGTCTATGTTGGAGCAAAAAGCAGGGCAAAAGATATCAAAATCAAAAAACTTTCTCTAAAAGGAGACAGAACGTACATACGCGAACAGTCGATTTTATGGGCTTTCAAGCTACTTGTTGAAAGTAATCGTGAATTTTTTTTCAAAAAAGTCGAAAAAACCCTTGACAAGTAAGAAAAAATTTTATATAATTTCACCTCACTTGCACAGGACGGCAAGCTTTTTTATCCAAAAAGCCCCGGTTCAGTAAAGTGTTTTTAAAAAAATTGACCCGTTAGCTCAGCCGGTAGAGCATCTCCCTTTTAAGGAGGTGGCCGTTGGTTCGAATCCAACACGGGTCACCATTTTTCAT
>JALWRO010000155.1:0-589 GCA_027080605.1 Campylobacterales bacterium | reverse complement strand
CCCATCGTCTAGTGGCCCAGGACCCCGCCCTTTCACGGCGGTAACAGGGGTTCAAATCCCCTTGGGGTCGCCATTTTTAAGTTTGATTTGAGTCCTGGAAAATCAAATGTTTCATCCTTCATTTTGAAGGGTCGCTTAGCTCAGTTGGTAGAGCGCCACCCTTACAAGGTGGATGTCACAAGTTCGAGTCTTGTAGCGACCACCATCACTTTTTATTGCGCGGCGGTAGTTTAGTTGGTTAGAATACCGGCCTGTCACGCCGGGGGTCGCGAGTTCGAGTCTCGTCCGCCGCGCCACTTCAAATTTCTCTAATGAAAAACGACATGAATCTATTATGACGATTAAAAATTATAATTTTAATTGTTGTCTCACAATTTTTTTTAAAAAATGCACAAAAGTAGCAAACAGCGGTTATATTTATGCAACTTTCCTCGAAAAACCTAAGAGAAAACAAAAATTGAGATATAGTTTACATGAATTAAATCTTTAAGGGTAAATGGATGCCTACTATTTCAATGTTTTATGGAATAATTGTAAGGATGTATAGTGCTTGCCTGGGTAGAGCTAAGGAGAGAAGATTTACTTGCAG
>JALWRO010000154.1 GCA_027080605.1 Campylobacterales bacterium | reverse complement strand
ACATTAACCACGACATTTTCACCAAATGTAACGGTGATCGATTCACTGTGGCTTCTCAAAACCGGTACACGCACACACGTTGCCGCCACTTCGATATCTTTATGCAGAATTTTTCTGGTTTCGTTGACCATTTTCATCTCTTCTTTGGTAAAACCGTTCTCCATTGCAACATCGACCTGAGGGATGACGTTTAGTGCAATCTGATGCAAAAAGGCTTCATGAGGACTCTCATCCAGTCTGAAAGCGAAGAAATCCTGCATCTGCTTCACCAACTCCTCCATGCCCGCTTTACCCGCACCGCTGGTCGCCTGATAGGTACTGACATCGACACGCTCGATTCCGTACAGATCATCCAGTGCTTTAAGCGCCTGTACCATCTGAATTGTCGAACAGTTCGGATTGGCGATGATGCCCCTGTTTTTCCAGAGTTTGATATCGTCCGGGTTCACTTCCGGCACGACAAGGGGAATCTCCGGATCCATGCGAAAGTGACTGGTGTTGTCAATCACCACTGCACCTGCATCGACTGCACTGGCGGCAAACTCCGCGGAAATGCTTCCACCCGCACTGAAGAAAGCAATATCGATCTCCTCTTCCGCAAACACGTCATGCGTCAACTCTTTGACTTTGATCGCTTTACCCGCATACTCTATCTCTTTACCTACACTTCTGGCACTCGCCAGCGGTACCAGTTTCGCGATTGGAAAATCATACGCTTCAAAGAGTCTGTAAAACTCTTCCCCTACTGCACCGGTGGCACCCACCACTGCTACATTGAATTTTCTCATCTATTCCCTTTTTTTGATCAAATAATCTTACAATTTACAATGCGCCCAGTCTAACATCCAGACCGAGATCATCCGGTAAAATCTCATCACCGTCACTGAGAATGACAGCACGCTCCACCACCGATCTCAACTCACGGACATTGCCCGGCCAGTCATACTCCAGCAGCAGTGCTTTGGCATCTTCACTCAAATGTTTATACGGAAGATCATACTGCCTGCACGTTCTGTACAGATACTCAGTCGCAATATCGATAACTTCACTCTTGCGCTCTTTGAGCGGCGCTATTTTAACAGGAATTGTATTTAATCTGTAATATAAATCTTCCCGAAACTCTTTGTTTTTGATCTTTTCCAAAATATTGGCATTGGTTGCGGAGACGATACGCACATCGAACTTAACCGGTTTGGTACCGCCGACACGGACAATCTCACGCTCCTGAATCACACGCAGCAGTTTTGCCTGAAGGCTCATCGGCATTTCACCTATCTCATCGAGAAAGAGCGTTCCTTTGTGGGCAGTCTCAAAATGCCCCTTTTTCTGTGTAGTTGCGTCGGTAAACGCACCCTTTTCGTAACCGAAGAGTTCACTCTCCAGAAGATTTTCCGGAATCGCCGCCATATTGATCGCAATAAACGGTCCGGCATAGCGCGGTGACTCTTCATGAACATATTTGGCAAACAACTCTTTACCGACACCACTGTCGCCAAGCAACATAATCGAAGCATCCGTTTTTGCCGCTTTTTTCAGTGTACTTTTGATCTTTTCCAGTTTTTCACTGGTACCGTAAAACTTTTTGCGTCTGTCACTGCCCTGTTTACGACGTTCGATTTTGATCTTTCGGTTATCGGGCATACCCACACGTCTGTCCTTGGTAATATAGCGCTTTTCGTACGCCTCTTTTTTCTCTTTAACTTTCTTGACACGCTCCAGCACCGCCATCAGATCTTCCACATCGAACGGTTTGGTTAAAAAGTCTTTGACATTTTCATAACGAATCGCTTCAATCGCAGTATTGAGCGTCGCGTTTCCGGTCATAATAATAATGCTACAGGGAAAGTGAATCTCTTTGATAAATTCAAGTCCATTCATACGA
Source organism: Campylobacterales bacterium (assembly GCA_027080605.1). Taxonomy (GTDB): domain Bacteria; phylum Campylobacterota; class Campylobacteria; order Campylobacterales; family QNZT01; genus QNZT01. Next base: position 3,762 of record JALWRO010000154.1, on the reverse strand, counting down.
GGCATGGTAATATCGGTAATGATCACTTCATAAGAGGAATCGATTTTTTTCAGTGCTTCAACGGCATTTTTAAATGTCGTTACTTCATACTCTTCATACTCTTTCAATGCTATCTCAAGCGATTTACGCATATTGATATCATCTTCTACAATTGCTATTTTCATCCTCGTTTATATACCTCACTATAGACATAGATGGTTTTAATATAGCATATTTTATATTAAAAAATTAGTTTTAGTATTTTATTTTTAATAAGGAGAGAGAGGAGAAGCGGAGCGTTTCGTAAACGCTACACTTCTTCTGTCAGTTCTTCGTCCGGCTTCTCTTCTTTGGGACAGCTCGCCATGCTGACAACATAGTCGTTGCCTTCAACACGTACAACGATTACACCGCTGGTATTACGTCCCGCTTTGCGGATCTGCTGCATATCGACACGAATCATTTTGCCGCTGTTTGTCAAAACCATCAAATCTTTTGCTTCATCGACAATCACGACACCGACAAGATCTTTGGTTTTAGAGGTCAGTTTCATGCAAATCACACCTTTGCCGCCACGTTTCTGTTCACGATACTCGGCAACTTCCGTACGCTTGCCTATACCTTTTTCACTCAGCGCCAGTATTTCCTGATTTTCATCTTTGATCATCACGGCACCGACCACACGGTCACCTTCATTTTTAAACTTAATACCCGTCACACCTTTGGCAGCTCTTCCCATCTCACGTACTTCATTGTACGGGAAGCGGATACACATACCTTTTTTGGTGACAATGAAAATAAACTGGTCATCTTCTTCGATAATTTTGGACGTTACCAGTTCGTCACTCTCATCGAGGGTAATTGCACGGACACCGACACTTCGGATATTTTTAAACTCTGCAAGACTTGTACGTTTAACAATACCGTTTTTCGTAAAGAATGCCAGAGAGCGTTTTTCATCAAAATCTGTCGTAGGGATAATCGCTTTGATCTTCTCTTCAGGCTGCAGATTGATCAGGTTGACAACCGCTTTTCCTTTCGCTGCACGACTACCTTCCGGAATACGGTAAACTTTAAGCCAGTAGAGTTGCCCGAAGTTGGTAACGAACATCAGCGTATCGTGTGTATTTGCCGTAAAGAAGTTTTCGATGAAGTCATCTTCATAGGTCGTCAGGGCTGTTTTGCCTTTGCCTCCCCTTCGCTGCTTCTCATACATCTTCAAAGGCACACGCTTGATATAGCCGCGATGCGTGATAGTAACGACCATCGGCTCGTTAGGAATCAAATCTTCGATATCGATATCGTCATAATCTTCGACAATCTCCGTCAGTCTCGGTGTCGAAAATTTCTGTTTGATTTCAGTCAACTCCTCTTTGATCAGTTCATTGAGCAGATCTTCGCTTTTCAGAATCGCACTCAGTCTGTCGATCTCTTTCATGAGCTCTGCAAGTTCATTTTCGATCTTGTCACGCTCGAGACCTGTCAATCGTTGCAGTTTCATGTCGAGAATCGCCGAAGCCTGCACAACGGAGAGACCAAATCTTGCAACCAGTGCCTCTTTCGCTTCCGGTGTATCCTTACTCGCACGAATTACTTTGATTACTTCATCGATATTGTCGAGGGCTATTTTCAAACCTTCTAAAATATGTGCCCTGGCTTTTGCTTTTTCGAGTTCGAAAATCGTTCTTCGGATAATCACCGTTTTTCGGTGAGAGAGGAAAAGATCCAGCAATTCATGAAGTGTAAAAACTTTCGGTTCTTTATTTTCGATAGCAAGCAAAATAACCCCGAATGTCATCTGCATCGAGGTGGATTTGTAGAGGTTGTTGAGTACAATTTCACTCATGGCATCACGTTTGAGTTCAATGACAACACGCATTCCTTCCCGGTCACTCTCGTCGCGCACTTCACTGACACCGTCAAGATTTTTCTCTTTGACCAGATTGGCAATAGTTTCGACAAGTTTTGCTTTGTTGACCTGATACGGCAGTTCATCGATCACGATAACATCTTTCTGACCTTTACGCTCAATATGCGTTTTGGCGCGGATCTTCACCCTGCCCCGTCCTGTCAGATAGGCATCGCGAATACCTTTTTTCCCGAAGATGATACCGCCGGTAGGAAAATCCGGTCCAAGAACAATCTCAAGCAACTCTTCAGGCGATGCCTCTTTATTTTCAATCATATACAAAAGCGCATCAATCAACTCATCGAGACGGTGCGGAGGAATATTGGTCGCCATACCGACGGCAATACCGCTCGAACCGTTCAAAAGCAGATTCGGTACACGTGCGGGAAGTACATCCGGTTCGCTCAGTGAGTCATCGTAGTTGGGTACAAAGTCCACTGTATCTTTGTCAATATCCCGCAGCAGCTCTTCGGAGAGCGTCGTCATTCTCGCCTCGGTATAACGCATCGCAGCCGGATTATCGCCGTCGACCGAACCGAAGTTACCCTGCCCGTCGATTAGCGGAATACGCATCGAAAACGGCTGCGCCATACGTACCAGAGCATCGTATACTGCATTGTCGCCGTGGGGATGATATTTACCGATCGTATCACCGACAATTCTCGCCGATTTTTTATAGGGAGCACGTGAACTCAGGTTGAGTTCGTTCATCGCGTAGAGAATTCTTCTGTGAACCGGTTTGAGACCGTCTCTGGCATCGGGTAAAGCACGCCCGATAATCACACTCATCGAATAGTCAAGATAACTTGTCTTGATCGAATCTTCGATATTGATATTTTCTACATTTTCATCATTGTCAAAAAGGTTGTCTGCCATAGTGTTTTACCTTATCTTAAGCAAATTTAGATATTTTAACGAAAGACGCCTTACAGGTCACTGGCATCTGCCAGCGTTAGCGCAAACAAGGGCTTTGCACCGCTTTTTACAATTTCATTTTTAGCTTCATTTATGGTGGTTCCTGTCGTAATTATATCATCGACCAAAATCACATTTTCATTTCTTTTTCGGTACTTCATGAAGTCTCTTGGATTATTCCTGCGGTATTGTAAAGGTTTTGCAGAATAGCTTATATCATTCTGTGCACGCATTGCACCGTAGTAAGGTAAAAGATATTTTGTACGCAGATTTCTTGCCAAAATGGCGGTATGTGCATATCCACTTTTAGGAATATCGTCTATTGGAACAATATCGATTGCAGATGTAAAAGAGAACTCTTTCACAAAAACTTTCAAAGCATTTTGTGCCAAAATGTTATACACAGCAGCACCAATGTGGGTATGTTTGGTTTTTAAAAGCGTGGCGATATCAGCATACTTGTAAAAGCTGTAAACCTTCAATCCATCCTCTATTACTCTTACAGAGAGAGTTGGCTCTAAAAAAAGATGCTGGCACTTCTTGCAGACAATAGAAAAAGAGAGATTATGACACAGTATACAACGCATAAAAAATTGTAGCGAAGAGAAGAGAGAATGTAAAGGAAAAAGCAGAAAATAAAAAAAGGATAAGAGAGATGTTACCCTCTTATCCTCCTTATACCTGGAAGTATAAATTAATGGATGATTGTTCTACACTTAACAACTTTCCATTTCAGTACAGGATCTGCAACTTTGATTTTTTTCGTTACAGTTTTATATACCGGTGGAATAGGAATTCTTTTTGTCTGTGCAGGCTGAACAATTGTTTTAACTCTGACAGTTTTATATACAGCCGGAACAGGAACAACTTTTGTTGTTGCTGGTTTTGCGACAACTCTTTTTGTGATTGTTTTGTAAACAGCCGGAACAGGAATAGTTTTGGTAGTTGCAGGTTTTACA
>JALWRO010000153.1:5188-5686 GCA_027080605.1 Campylobacterales bacterium | reverse complement strand
GCTGAGTGCTTCGGTATAGAATGCAGACTGGTTTTTGCCCTCTTTTTTGGCGCGGTTCATCGCCGTCTCCGCTGCCTGGATCAGTGTCTGCGGTTCCTGACTGTTTTGGGGGAAGAGGGCAATGCCGATACTCGCGCTGAGGTAGTGGCTGCTTTCGCCGATGAAAAAGGGTTGGTTGAAGATATTCAGCAGCTCCTGTGCCAGGAAGTTTACTTCGGAAATTTCCCCGATATCTTCCTGAATGATAATAAATTCATCCCCTCCGAAACGGGCAAGGGTATCTGCCGGCTGCAGGATTTCTTCTATTCTTCGGACACACTCTTTGAGGATTTCATCGCCTTTGGCATGTCCGAGTGTGTCGTTGATCACGTTGAAATTGTCGAGATCGATATAAAAGAGTGCCGTTTTCTCTCCATTCTCTTTTGCGAGGATCAGCGCGTGTTGCAGCCTGTCATGCAGCATCATCCGGTTTGGCAGTCCGGTGAGCGGATCGTAGAG
>JALWRO010000153.1:0-5178 GCA_027080605.1 Campylobacterales bacterium | reverse complement strand
GAGTTCCGTGATATCTTCACCGGTGGAGAGTACTTCGATGATATTTCCGTCGAAATCGCAGATGACACTGTTGTGCCATGCGATGGTTCTCCTTTCACCGGATTTGGTGATAATATCGTTTTCGTAGTGCTCTTTCAGCGGCACTTCCCGGGAGATGACCTGCCGGAAAACATTTTGGATTTCGTGCTGAACCTCCGGGGGAATACAGAGACTAATCCAGTTTTTACCGACCAGCTCCTCTTGTCTATAACCTGTAATTTCACACCCTTTGGTATTGATACGCACAACGTTTGCGTTATGGTCGAGGGAGAGTATCATGACGCCTGCCGCTTCAAAGTAGCGGTTTGCCTGCACCTGTGCAATCAGGTTTTCCTGTCGGGAGATATTTTCGATATCGACTTCGAAGATCAGTGCGATAACCCCTTCCATTGTGCTGTCGGCATCGTAAATCGCCTGAAATTTGCCGCAGTAGGTATATTCGCGATCCTCTTCGTGAGAAGTGAAGTGCTCTTCAAACGTCGCATATCCGGAAGAGAGACTCTGTTGTACGGCGTGTCTGAGCGGTGTATGGCGGATAATGGAGAGAATATTGCTTCCGATAAACTGTTCATGATTGATTCGAAAAAGTTTACAGGCTTCCTGATTGACATATTTGACAGTTGCGTCTGTATCGAAAAAAAATATTGCCGCCGGTGCATGTGTAAAGAGTTTACGGTACGCTTGTAGTTTGGCGCGAAGAAGATGGTCGTCATCCAGAGAGATAATCTCCGGATTGTTTGGGTTATCTTTCATAGTAAAATCTTTCTGAATAAAATAATATAAATGTAAAGATTATACTTAAATATAAGTTAAAATTATTTGATTTTAAAGATTTTTGCTGAAATAGTTGTTGATGCCCTGTGAAATACCCTCTGCCAGCGCTTTTTGGTAGAAGGGGTTGAAGAGCCGTTCACCCTCCAGCGGATTGGTGATATAGCCGATCTCCACCAGTACAGCAGGCATCTGGGCACCGACAAGTACCCAAAACGGCGCTTCTCTGACACCGCCGTCGACGATTTTGTCATATTTTCTTTTGACGGAGGAGAGAATGGCACTCTGGATATCGATAGCAAGTTTATTGGACTGGACAATTTTGGTACGGTTCAGAAAGCTGAGCAGGGTATCTTTCGAAATGGTGTCAAGATTCATCGCCGAGGCGTTCTCTTTAGCTGCGATACGTTTAGCCTTGGCGGTTTTCGCAGGGGAGAGGAAAAAGGTCTCTATCCCTTTTAAAGAGAGTTTCTGAGAAGAGGGGGCGGCGTTGGCGTGGATGGAAATAAAGAGATCCGCTTTCTTCCGGTTGGCGAAATGGGTTCGGTCGGAGAGTTTGACGAATGTGTCATCTTCTCTTGTCAGATAGACTTTATAGCCCTGTTTTATGAGCATCTTTTTCAGCAGTTTCGCTACTTTCAGTACCGCGCGTTTCTCCTGATACTTTTTATAACCGACTGCTCCGGAATCTTTCCCGCCGTGACCGGCGTCGATGACGATCCTCTTGCCGGAGGCATAGACAGCGTGTGCAGCAGGGTGGTGCAGTGCAGGGGAGGGGAGCGGTACTTTTGCGGCACTCTCCGTTTTGGGGCGTTTTCGGATCGGTTGAAAAACGGGTTTGTGTTTCGGTGGTTGCCGGGTTTGATCGTTGTTGACCTGGATGAAAAGGGTGCCTTTTCGGATAAAGGCGTTTGCGTAGATGACAGAGTCGTTTTCGAATACGACGCGTACTTTGTTGTGCCGGTTTTGGGCGATTTTCGCTTTTTGGATATTGGTAAAGGAGAGTGTCGGTGGTGGATAGTTCAGGTTTGCCCGGATATCGAAAATAGCTTTGTAGCGGTTTTTGTCTCTGAGTTTGAATGGAAGGACGTCATCGGTATGCAGCGGTCGGCTGAATTTGACGATGAGGGTGTTATTGTGGACATCGATGGAGCGGATGGAGGGTGCATCGTCGAAAAGTACCCTTCTTTCGGGAGCGGACGTACCGTATGGTCGCTTCTGAGAGTGAGATGCCGGTTCAGCCTCTTTTTTGCCGGTCAGCGTGTAGAGTTCTTTTTCATAGGTAGAACTGTCGAGACCCAGTAGTTTCTGACACTTGACGATGCCTCTGAGGGCTTTGATAATCGACTTTTTATCGTTTTGAACCACGGCATTGATATAGAAGTTTTCAAGATCATGAAGAATTTGGCGTGTTTCGGATTTGGACGCATAGGGGATTTTGCTGTAAAGTCCCTGCACTTCATGAAGAAGTGCCTGGTCGCCCTGGAGGAGGGTCGCACATACCAGAAGCAGTGCAAGGATGTATTTAATCGTCTTCTCCATATTCCAGTTTTTGCATCAGTTCATGTACGGTGATGAGTTTGTCGAGACGGTACCCGTTGGCACCTGTGAAAAAGAGTCCCGTGTCGGTATTTCCGACGTAGGCGTCAGAGAGTCTGTCTGCAATACAGTATCCGACTGCACGTGCCTCTTCACCGCTCTTGCACGGTGCGACACAGTTGCTGATACAGGCGACTTTTGGGGCTGTTTTCTCCTCTATCATCTCCTGCAGGTGTGTTTTGACACCGCGTGCGGGAAGTCCGACGGGAGATTTGAAGAGTTTGATATCTTCTTGTTTTGCACCGAGAATCACTTTTTTGAAGTTCTCATGTGCGTCACATTCATAGGTACCGATAAAACGTGTTGCCATCTGCACACCGGCACAGCCCATGTTGAGAAATTTGTCGATATCGTTTTTGTCCCAGATACCGCCTGCAGCGATGACAGGAATATTGTCACCCCAGTTTTTTGCCTCTTCGATGACCGGAGGGACGATATTTTCCAGCTGAAACTCCTCTTCAAAACACTGTTCGTAGGTAAATCCCTGGTGTCCGCCGCTAAGTGGTCCTTCGACGATGACGGCATCGGGCACACGGTTATAGCGTTTCCATTTTCGGCAAATCAGTTTCAGCGCTCTGGCGCTTGAGACGATCGGAATGAGTGCAACTTCGGGAAAATCCTGTGTAAATTCAGGCATATTGGTGGGAATACCCGCACCGGTAATGATTGCATCCGCACCTGCTTCGCAGGCATCGTGTACGATTCTGCCGTAATCGTTACTTGCATACAGGACATTTGCCGCAAGCGGTTTGTCGCCGCATATTTTCCGTGCATTTCTGAAGATAGCGAACAATCCCTCTTTGGAGTAAAAATTCTCTTCATGATAGGGTCTGCCCTGTACCAGTTTATGGGTAAAATGTTTGTTGTCGTAGTATCCGGTTCCAACGGCACTGATGACGCCGAGTCCACCCTCTTTAGAGACAGTACCCGCCAGCTTGTCCCAGCTGATACCGACCCCCATACCGCCTTGAATGATCGGTTTTTCGATTGTATATTTACCGATTTTCATAGGTTTAAATGCCATTTAGTCTACCTTTACACGTGCAAATTTTCGCTTTCCAACTTGTACAATATATTCACCGTTTTCCAGTTGTAATTGTTCATCCTGGATTTTTTGCTGATTGATTTTAACAGCACCTTGCTTAATATCCCGTCTTGCCTGAGAGGTGGAAGGTTCAAGTTTCGCTTCGGTGAGTACTTTCGCTATCCAGACAGGACCGGCGAAACTAAATTCCGGTATGTCACTGGGAATATCTTTTTGTTTGTGCACTTTGTCAAATTCCGCTTTTGCCGCTTTTGCCGCCGCTTCGTCGTGGTAACGTGTGACAATCTCCTGTGCAAGCGCCTCTTTGGCTGCTTTGGGATGCAGCGTGCCGCTTTGTACATCTGCTTTCAGTCTGGCGATCTCTTCGAGCGATTTGCTGCTGAGTAGCTCATAGTAGCGCCACATCAGATTGTCGCTGATACTGAGCATCTTCCCGAACATCGTGTCCGGATCTTCGGTGACACCGATATAGTTGCCGAGTGATTTGCTCATTTTGTTGACACCGTCGAGACCTTCGAGAAGCGGCATCATGAGGACTGCCTGCTGTTTGCCGGTGTTGTAGGTTCTCTGGAGTTGTCTCCCCATCAAAAGGTTGAACTTCTGATCCGTACCGCCCAGCTCTATATCAGATTTGAGTGCCACGGAGTCGTATCCCTGAAGCAGGGGGTAGAGAAATTCACTGATCGAAATGGGGGTTTCGCTTTTGAAACGTTTTTCGAAATCGTCACGCTCCAGCATTCTGGCAACATTGAATGTTGTTGTCAGCTCTACAATCCCCTTCGCACCAAGTTTGTCGAGCCACGCCGAGTTGAAAACCACTTCGGTCTTTTCGGGATCGAGGATTTTGAAAACCTGTGCTTTATAAGATTTTGCGTTTTCAAGTACGGTTTCTCTGTCGAGCGGTTTTCGGGTAACGTTTTTGCCCGTCGGATCACCGATCATTCCGGTAAAATCTCCGATCAGAAACTGTACGATACCGCCGAATTTCTGAAAGAGCGCCAGTTTTTGGATCAGTACGGTATGTCCGAGGTGCAGATCGGGTGCGGTAGGGTCGAAGCCCGCTTTGACGTAGTAGTTTTCACCGGTTTTCAGGTAGTGCTCCAGCAACTCCTTGATACGTGCTTCGTCGATGATTTCCGCAGTTCCTCTTTTGATTTCACTCAGTGCAACATCTAAATCAAACAATGGTATGTCCTTTTACTTTTTGTAGGCATCATTGAGCGGCATAAATTCAATGATCTTATATTTTTTATTGGAATAGTTGATTAACTTCTCTTTGGCTTTGCCGGGAAGGTCTACCACCATCTCAAAATAGTCCGCTTGTGAATTTTCACTGCGGGAGAGGTTGATGGTTACTAAATCCGCCCCGATTTTAGCCAAAAAGAGTAAAAAAGATGCTAAAGAGCCCTTCTTGTTTTCAATACTGACAATCAGTTTGTAATGTTCCGGTTTGTCTGTCGACCAGCGTACAAAGACCATCGGTTTGTGCTCTTCCATAAGGGCGTTTGCAGTAGAGCAAAATTTATGGTGTACGGTGACTTCATTGCCTTTTTTAAATGCGACAATTTCATCGCCGCGGCGCGGATGGCAACAGTAGTCGAAAACCACTTTAGAGTAGTGCTGGGTGCCGTAGAGCACGATATTGTCAAAAACCTGTTTGCGCAGGGTGTACTTTTTGAACGCGGAGACAATCGGCATGAATTTTGTATCGGCAAGCAGTTTTT
>JALWRO010000152.1:8859-20719 GCA_027080605.1 Campylobacterales bacterium | reverse complement strand
GTTAAAATGCTGGGTGCTGAGGTGGAAGAGGAGGGTGATTTCATGAAGATCACGCCGCCCGAATCGATCTCAGAGCCGGCGGCGATTTTGGACTGCGGCAATTCCGGAACGGCGATTCGCCTATTTATGGGTTTTCTGGCGTCACGTCCGGGCTTTTTTGTGCTGTTTGGCGACAAATATCTTGCATCGCGTCCGATGCGTCGTGTGGCGGATCCTCTGCGAAGTATCGGGGCGAATATCGACGGGCGAGAGGAAGGGAATCTGGCACCGATCGCGATACGCGGAGAAGAGGCGTTGCAGGGGTTTGTTTATGACTCTCCCATCGCTTCCGCACAGGTCAAGAGTGCGATGATTCTTGCCGCGCTCAATGCTACAGAACCTTCACTCTACCGTGAACCGCATCTGAGCCGTGACCACAGTGAGCGGATGCTCCGGGGTATGGGTGCCAAAGTGCAGGAGAAGGGCGATGCGATCGAGATTCACCCGATGACCGCACCGTTGAAACCGCTGGATATTACCGTACCGGCGGATCCTTCGAGCGGTTTCTTTTTTGCCGTTGCCGCGGCGATTGTTCCCGGAAGCCGGGTTGTGTTGCAAAATCTCTCCCTGAACGATACCAGAATCGAAGCCTATAAAGTACTGCAAAAGATGGGTGCGAAGATTACTTTTGTCCTTCATGAAGATAAATATGAACCGATTGGCAATATTGTCGTCGAATATGCGCCTCTGCACGGGGTGACGGTCGAAGAGAATATCGCCTGGCTGATCGATGAACTGCCGGCGCTGAGTATCGCGATGGCGCTGGCGGAAGGCAAAAGTGTGGTTAAGAATGCGAAAGAGTTGCGTGTTAAAGAGAGCGACCGCATCAGCAGTGTGGTCAATAACCTGCGTCTGTGCGGTGTGTCGGTAGAAGAGTTTGAAGACGGCTATGAGATTACCGGAGGAGCGATGCACCGGGCGAAAATCGATTCGCACGGCGATCACCGGATTGCGATGAGCTTTGCGGTCGCTGGGCTGGTGTGCGGGATGGAGATCGACGATACGGCGTGTATTCAGACCTCTTTTCCCAATTTCAGGGCGTTATTATCCCGAATAAGCGAGGTGCAGTATGGAGATTAGATTAGCGGAAAATTACGGTTTTTGTTTCGGTGTCAAACGGGCGATCGAGATTGCGGAAGAGTCGAAAAATGCCTATACATACGGTCCTTTGATTCACAACAGGGAAGAGATTAGCCGTTTGCAGGAAAATTTCAACGTGACGACGGCACATGAGATTGATGAACTCAAAGAGAGCAATCGGGTCATCATCCGTACGCACGGGATTGTTAAAGAGGAACTTAAAGAGCTGAAAGAGAGTGGCAAAGAGATTATTGACGCGACATGTCCGTTTGTAACCAAGCCGCAGGAGATTGTCGAAGAGATGAGCGAAGCGGGGTATAAAGTGGTCATTTTCGGTGACGAAAAGCACCCTGAAGTGAAGGGCGTGAAGAGTTATGCCGTCAATAAGCCCATTGTCGTCATGAATGTTTCCGATCTCGAAGATATTTATCTTGGACCGAAAGTGGCGGTGGTTTCACAGACGACACGAAAAGTAAAAGAGTTCATGAAGATTGTCAATTATCTGGTCGAAAATGTAAAGGAAGTGCGTGTTTTTAACACAATCTGCAATGCGACTTTCGAAAATCAGGAAGCAGCGGACAAGCTGAGTAAAGAAGCGGATGTGATGATCGTCATAGGTGGTAAAAACTCTTCCAACACGAAGCAGTTGTATAGTATCGTCCAGAGCAATTGCCCCGACAGTTACCACATAGAGGTGCCTGAAGAGCTGGAGTCATCGTGGTTTGAGGGGAAAAAACTGTGCGGTGTGACGGCAGGTGCTTCTACTCCTGACTGGATTATTCAAAATGTCATAGAAAGAATAAGAAACTTTTCTGTATAATGGCTCAAATTTTAAAAACATAGTGTAAAAGGATTGTGATGTTAAACGAGGCGGGCGTGAAAGCCCATAGTAAAAGTGCCATCGAGGCGATGGATTTAGGTGATGAGGATGATTTTGCTTCCATGTTTGAAGCTTCTATCAAAGAAGAAAAAGGCGGAAATGTCGTTGAAGGTGTTATAGTTGCTGATAAACCTGAAGACAACAGCGTTTTGGTAGATGTGGGCAAGAAGCAGGAGGGTATCCTCAGACGTGATGAAATTGTAGATGAAGATGGAAATCTGATGTTCAATGTCGGTGATAAAATCACTGTCATGATCACAGGCTACAGAAACGAGAGACCGGGTCTTTCGTACAAAAAAGCGCTTCGTACCAAAAAAGTCGAAGAGTTTGTCAAGAGTTACGATGAAGAGGGTGAGCCTGTTATTCTCGAAGGTAAAGTGATCGGGAAAAACAAAGGCGGTTTTATTGTCGAAACAGATGAAGGGATCGAAGTATTTTTACCGAAATCACAGGCATATCTGAAAGATACGAAATCTACGATTGGTAAAAAAGTGAAACTTCAGGTACTTAAAGTAGACAAAGAGAATAACTCTATTGTCGGTTCGCGTAAAGTACTGATCGAGGCTGACCGTGCCAACAAAAAAGAGATTATCGATAAATTGCTTGCGAGCGACGAGCCGACAGAGGGTGTCATCAAAAAGATTACCAGTTACGGTATGTTTGTGGATGTAGGTGGTGTCGACGGTTTGGTTCACTACAGTGAAATCAGCTACAAAGGTCCGGTAAACCCTTCCAAACTCTATGAAGAGGGTGAAGTGGTACCTGTCAAAGCGATCGGTTATGATGAAGCGAAACGTCACCTTTCTCTTTCTATCAAAGCGGCGACGCCGAATCCGTGGGATGATCTAGCAGAGCAGCTTGAAGTCGGTGATGCGGTTAAAGTACAGGTGAGCAATATCGAACCGTACGGTGTTTTCGTCGATCTCGGAAACGATGTGGAAGGTTTCTTGCATGTGTCAGAGATTTCATGGGACAAAAATATCAAACATCCGAAAGATTACCTTGAAGTGGGTGAAGAGATCGATGTCGAGATTGTAGAGATGGATTTCGAGAAGCAAAAACTGCGTGTCTCTCTCAAAAATATCTTGCCTAAGCCTTTTGATGAATTTAAAAAGAGCCATAAAACCGGAGATGTGGTTACCGGTAAAGTAACGACAATCACAGATTTCGGTGCATTTGTCAAAATCGGCGGTGTAGAGGGTCTGCTGCATAATGAAGATGTTTCATGGGACAGAAGTGTCAAAGCCAGAGACGTATTGAAAGTCGGTGACGATGTCGAAGTGAAAATCGTACGAATCGACCATGACAATGAGAAGATTTCACTCAGCAAGAAAGAACTTGAAGAGAGTCCGATCGAAAAGTTCGCTAAAAATCATAAACCGAACGATATTGTCAATGCAAAAGTAAGAGATATCAAAGATTTCGGTGTCTTTGTCGAACTCGAAGACGGTGTCGATGCACTGATCCGTCATGAAGATCTGGGTGAGAAAAAGGCGGATGATTTGCAGATAGGCGATGAAATCGAAGCGGCAATCTCTTTTATCGATACCGATAAAAACCGTATCAGACTCTCTGCGCGTAAAGTGGCGAGAATCAAAGAAAAAGAAGCATTGAACGCATACAATGACGATACCAAAACCACGCTCGGAGATGTCCTTAAAGACCAGTTGAAGTAACCGATGCAAAAGACCGGATATCTCTACGCACTTTTTGTTTTTTTGACGATAGTGCTGATTGCGGGGATATTCGTGTTGTATCGTTTTACATCGCCCGGCACTGCAGAGACACTTCTGAGTGACCGTGCTTCCGTTCCTTCCGATCTGCAGTCTGTACTGCAGGACGTGAACGACACGCAGAGCTGGATTTACAGAATGCACCTGCATCAGAAACAAAATCTTTTTTCTTACCCGCGAACTGTCTATCATATTAATTTAAATTAGGGGAATACATATATGCAAATTAAAAAAATTATTGTCTGTGATAAAATTCATCAGAAAGGTCTCGATATTCTTGCGCAGCAGAACGATATCGAGTTTTTGGATGCTTCAGATATAGACAAAGAGAAATTGCTCGATATCATAGGGGAATATGATGTCGCTATTACGAGAAGTTCTACCGATGTAGATGCGAAGTTTCTGGAGAAGGCGGAAAATATCAAAGCAATCGTGCGTGCCGGTGTCGGTGTGGACAATGTCGATATCGAAGGGTGCAGCAAGAAGGGTATTATCGTTATGAATGTGCCGACTGCCAACACGATTGCGGCGGTCGAACTGACAATGGCGCATATGCTGGCAGCGGCGAGAAGTTTTCCCAATGCCAACAACCACCTGAAACTCGATCGTGTATGGAAACGTGAGAAGTGGTACGGGATTGAGCTTAAAGATAAGAAACTGGGTATTATCGGTTTTGGAAATATCGGAAGCCGTGTAGCGAAACGTGCTCAGGCGTTTGAGATGGATGTGATTGCGTACGACCCGTATATCGACCCGTCGAAAGCGCTCGATATGGGTGTTGAGTATACGCGGAACTTCGATGATATTCTGGCGTGTGATTTTATTACGATCCATACACCGAAGAATAAAGAAACAATCGATATGATCGGTGCCGAAGAGATTGCGAAGATGAAAGAGGGCGTGCGTCTGATCAACTGTGCACGTGGCGGACTCTACAATGAAGATGCACTCTATGACGGACTTCAAAGCGGCAAAGTAGCGTATGCGGGTATCGACGTTTTTGTCAAGGAGCCGGCGATCGATAACAAGCTGCTTGATCTGGAAAATATTTCGGTCACACCGCACCTGGGAGCCAATACACTGGAATCGCAGGAAAAGATCGCGACGCAGGCAGTGGATCAGGCAATCAGTGCCGCACGCGGTACCAGTTATCCTAACGCGCTCAACCTGCCAATCAAAGAGAGCGAACTTCCCGCTTTTGTCAAGCCCTATCTGGAACTGGCGCAGAAGATCGGTTATCTTGCCGCACAGATCAACGTGGGGCACATCAAGTCTTTCAAAGTGGAAGCGGAAGGTGACGTTGCCGAGTATGTAGAGAGTTTGCGTACTTTTGCACTGGTCGGGGCGTTGAAAGAGGCTCTGGGTGAAAAGATCAACTATGTCAATGCGGAATTTGTCGCTCAGGAACAGGGAATCGATCTGCAGAGCAAACAGGTACCGAACCAGAGTGAATATAAAAACAAAATCGAAATTATCCTGACGACAGCGGGTAAAACGATTCGTATCGGCGGTACGGTTTTTTCCGATACCCATGAGAAGATTGTCAATATCAACGATATCAAACTCGATTTCAAACCGAAAGGTAAAATGCTTTTCTTCTCCAACGAAGACAAAAGAGGGGTTATCGCACAAATTACGACAGCACTCAGCGCACACGATATCAATATTGCAGATTTCAGACTCGGACGTGACGGGAAAGGTTCCGCACTGGCGGTGGTACTGGTCGATGAAGAGATTTCCAAAGATGTACTTCATGAACTCTCTTCCATTCCGGAATGCAACTGGGTCTCTTACGCCGTTATATAAACACATTTACCACTTCACCGGGACGCGCCAGGTCCCGGAATATCAATCTTCGCTAATTAAATTATAAGTATCTTTCCAGTAAAATCCAAACTATTTACACATAATCAACAACAGGAGATTTGATGGGACTGAAATATCTATGGCTATTTGCCGTTTTCTGCACCTTTTTGTATGCAGAAGATCTCAATACTTCCAAACCCTATGTCAATTTGCCGCTGAAAAAGGCGCTGCAACTGACAAACAGACAAAACATCGAAATCGATATTGCCGAATTTGACAGAAAGATTGCCAAGCTGGGTGTCAAAGTGGCTAACGGGTATAACTACGGTAAGCTGGATGCAACGTTGATGGGACTGCGCTCAAACGATGCCGGGAATGTATTTGGATTTAAACTGCAGAGTCGTGAAGCGACTTTCGCCGATTTCGGTTTTGATGAGTTTCTGGGCGGTGTCGGTCAGGCATTGCAGATGTCCGGAGGCGATTTCGGGGCGTTTAGCAACATCATGCAAAATCCGCAAATGGCGCAACAACTCCTCTCCACCGCGCCGAAAAATCTGAACAATCCCGATGCGATGAATCACTATGATCTGAAACTGATGTACATGATTCCCCTCTATACAGGAAACAAACTCTCCAGTTATAAAAAAATTGCAGATGATATGACGAAGATGGCACGTTTGAACAAGCAAAAAGTTGAAGCGCAGAAGTCATTTGAAGTACGAAAGACATTTTATGATATCTCGCTGCTCGATAAATTTGTTCATGATCTTTCGACAATCAAAAGAAATATTGAACAGCTGCGTGATGCGACGATAGAGTTCAAAAAAGAGGGGTACGCAAAAAACACCGATCTTCTTGAAGTGGAATCCAAACTCTCCAATGTAGATCGTATGCTGTTTCAGGCAAAAGCGAACCGGGAATTATCTTATGATTTTCTCTCTTTTTTGCTTGATCATGAAGTAAAATCGATTAAGCATGTATCACTCGATACGTTTGACTGTAAAATTCCTCTGAAAAATGTACTGAAAAGAAACCGCGATATCAAAAAAGCGGAAATGGGACTGAAAATTCAGAGTGAGATGATCGATGTCAAAAGTTCCGCTTTTAAACCGGAAGTGGGTGCATTTGTCGAGTACGGCAGCAGTGACGATACATTTCTGGGAAATTTCAAAGATCATGACAGATATACACTGGGTGTGCAGGCGAAGATGAATCTCTTCAACGGCGGTGTGGATATGAACAAAGTGGAGCAGGAGAAACTGAAACGTCTGAAGGTGAAACGTCAGGTGGAACTTGCCAAAAAGGGTATTGCGCTTAAATATAAAAAGATTACGACTGAAATTGCCAATGCGGACAAACAGGTCGAGAGTCTGAAAAAAGAGCTTGAACTGGCGCAGGAGATTTACAACAATTATCAGGAGCGTTATAAAGAGGGGCTGGCGTCGATCAACGATGTGGTTATCAAGCAGTCCAAGCAGATTGAAAAACTGCTGAACCTTTTAAAAACACAGAACCTGAGAAACCAGAAAATTCTGGAAGTATATAGATTAGCCTATTAGGAGAGAAAGATATGTTGAAAAAATTATTGTTCATCACAGTGGTACTGGCGTCTTACGCCTGGGCGACGAAACTTGAATTGTCGGGAACGGTCGTTTCTGACAACAGAAAGATGATTACCAGCCGCTATATGGGATTTGTGAAGCAGGTGAAAGTTGCGGAGGGTGATCGTGTTAAAAAAGGGGATCTTCTGTATGAAATTGATTCCAAAGAGATTGACAGTGCCAAAGCACAGGTCGAACTGGCGATTCAGCAGGCAAGTCTCTCTTTGCAGATGTATCTGAATCAGCATGCCAACGCGCTGTTGAACTTACAGAGAAACAGACGGCTGAGAGAGAAAGGGATTGTCTCCAAAGCGCAGTATGAAGGAATCCAGCTGCAGGAGAAGAACCTGCGCGATATGGTCAAAATCGCCCGTAAACAGGTGGAGCAGGCAAAATCGAGACTGAAAGAGGTTTTGAATCAGTACAACTACCTGAAAATTAAAGCACCGAATGACGGTGTCATCGTACAGAAAAATATCAATGAAGGTGAAATGGCGATGCCCGGTATGCCGGCAATGATTTTGACCGACTTGAGTCGTCTGAGAATTGCGACGGAGATATCGGAGAAAAATCTGCATTTTATCAAACTCGGCAAAAAAGTACATGTGAGCATTCCGTCTGTACATATTGAGAATGAAGGTAAAATCTCTGCGATTATTCCGAGTTCCAATCCTATGACACATACGTTCAAAGTGAAAATATCATTTGACAAAGAGGGCAAAATTGTCTATCCGGGGCTTTATTCCAAAGTCACGTTCGGCGAGTAGAAAGGAGCTTTTATGAGTAAAGAAGAAGAGATTGCAAAGATACCGGTCACCGACTACGCCGGGAAACTTGCCAAAACATTTCTGTATAACCCGCTTACCCCGATTCTGGCAATTTTTTTGCTGGCGGTCGGCTATCTGTCGCTGGTGGTTATGCCGAGGGAGGAAGACCCTCAGATTGCGATCAGCGGCGGTACAATCATTGTTCCTCTGCCCGGTTCTACGCCGGAAGAGATTGACAATATTATTGTCAAGCCGCTGGAGCGTAAACTGCGTGAAATTTCCGGTATCAAACATATCTACGGTATGGCGGCGGATAATGTGGGAATTATCAACGTCATGTATAAAATCGGTGAAAATCGTGAAGATTCGAATCTGAAGCTTTACGACAAAGTGATGCAAAATATGGATCAACTCCCCAAAGGGGCGATGCAGCCGTTGATTCGACCGTTCGATATCGATATTGACGTACCGATTCTGACATTTGCTTTTTATCTTAAAGACGGATCTCCGCTGAACAGGGTGGATCTTTTTAAAGAGGTACGTAAAATCCAGAATGACTTCAATGCCGTCGAAAATGTTTCCAAAACGACACTGAAAGGGGAACATAAAGAGCAGTACAATATCAAAGTCGATCTCTATAAACTTTCCGGATACCATCTCTCTCTGGGACAGATCATGAAAGCGGTGCAGGCGCTGGCGGTCAATGTTCCCGATGTCAAGGGACGCACCAAAGATCATGAACTGATGATATTCGGTGTTAAAAATGCGATCAATAGTATTGAAGATGTGCGAAATGTGATTGTCGCATCGTACATGAACTCTCCGATCTATCTGAAAGATGTCGCTGAAGTGGAAGACTCTTACGATATTCAAAACTATAAAAATGCTGAGATTGTCGAGCGTGAAATGAAAAAAGGTGTTTCTCATGAAGAGGCGAAAGATATCAGTGCCTACGGACCGTTTAAACCGAAAAAAGAGCAGATTACACTGACTGTTTCCAAACTGAAAGGTACGAACGCTGTTTTCGTCGCTGAGGGTGTAATTGAAGAGTTATCCCATAAATACAAAGAAGAGTTGCAAAAACTCGGTATCGGGTATACTATTACGAGAAATTACGGTGTACGTGCGGATGAAGCGGTAAACGAACTGGTACATCACCTGGTGATTACGATTTTGATCATTGCCGTGGTATTGGTGATTGCGCTGGGTTGGAAAGAGTCATTGATCGTGACGTTTACAGTGCCGGCTATTTTGGCGGTGACGTTGTTTATCGCCTATCTTACGGGGCAGACGATTAACCGTATTACCCTGTTTGCCTTTTTGCTGAGTTTGGGGCTACTGGTGGATGCCGCGATTATCGTTATCGAAAATATTCACAGGCATATGCATGCCCACGATGCGGTCGACAGGGAAATTGATGAAATCATGATTACTGCGACCGATGAGATCGGCGCACCGACCAATATTGCTACACTGGCAATTATTTTGACGATGGTACCGATGGCATTTGTCGGTGGTATGATGGGTGAGTTCATGAAGCCGATTCCGTACAATGTGCCGGTAGCACTTTTCGCATCTTTGGTGGTTGCCTATATCTTTACGCCGTATCTGGCGAACAAGATGCTGAAAAAACCGAAACTGCATCACCATCATCACCATTTTCAAAAAGAAGAAGATAAAAAAGGCGGAGAGCATTCATGAAGTGGTTAGAGAAATTTATTTATAGCGTGAACGGGAAAAGAAGAAAACGTATGATGGTTATCATAATCACTTTTGTAGCGCTTGCTGCATCTATTATGATGTTACCGACAAAACTGGTGCTTGCACGAATGCTACCGGGGAAAAGTGCTAATACGTTTTCAATTTATGTGGATGCTCCTACCGGAAGTTCTATTGAGCAGACACATGAGATTACCGATTGCGTGGTTGATGTACTGACACATGAAAAGGAGGTGATCAACTCGGAAGTTTTTCTGGGAATGGGCGCACCGCTCGATTATGCGGGACTTGTCAAAGGCTCTACACTGAAGCAGGGTGAAAATGTGGCGGAGATTGTTGTCAATCTTACGGACAAACATCATCGTAAGGAGCCGTCGTTTCTGATGGTGCACAGATTGCGTCCTGTGATTCAGTCCAAATGTCAGACACTCTTGCCTCAAACCAGTATTAAAATGATCGAACAGCCGGCGGGTCCTCCGACGATGGCTTCGATCGTTGTGGAAGTATACGGTGAAAATGCAAAATCGATCCGTCATATGGCAGAAAAAGTCAAAGATATTCTGACCCGTACCAAAGGTCTGGTTGATGTGGATATTATGGCGGATGAGTTTTACACCAAATATGAGTTGATCGCGGATTCCGAAAAAGTGGCACGTTCGGGAGTTTCTCTTGAGCAGTTGAATAAAATTCTCTATCTGGCATTTGAAGGTATGGGGGTCGCCGTAAAAAATTCACAAAACTCTCCAGATCAGATACCTCTGTTTATTGTTCTGGATAAATCAAAGATGTTTGATAAAAAGTCCAAAGATGCGCTCGATGCCAAACTCTCCTCTTTGCGTCTGATGAATCAACGGGGTATGATGGTTCCGGTCAATGAACTGGTCAATATAGTTCCGGTAAAAAATTCACCGATTATCTTCTCTAAAGATTTGAAGAAGATGTTGAATGTCATTGCAGAGACAGATATGGAATCTCAGGTCTATCCGCTTTTGGATGCCAGAGAAAAAATGATTAAAGAGTTTAGTAAAGATTATATTGTCACCAAAGAACCGGGTATGTCGACCTATATGTTCGATTTGCATCTAAAAGACAAAAAAACAGGTGAAAAGTATCTGTTGCGCTGGGACGGTGAAATGAAAGTGACACTTGACACTTTCAGGGATCTTGGCGGTGCATTTATTGCGGCTTTGATACTGATCTTCCTGTTGCTGGTGATCTATTACAAAAGTTTTGCAATCAGTGGTATCATTCTGGGGGGTAGTTTTCTCTCTATCATCGGCGTCATTATCGGGCACTGGGTGGCGGATCTGGTAACGACCTATACTTTCTTCCTGACTGCGACGTCACTGATCGGTTTTATTGCGCTGATGGGTATCAGTTCCAGAAACTCACTGCTGTTGATCGATTTTACAAAATCTTTGATGGAAGAGAAGGGTATGGAAAAACGTGAAGCGATTGCTGTTGCAACGGCGACCAGAGCAAAGCCGATTATGCTGACGGCGGTTGCAATTATTCTCGGTTCTGCACTGCTTGCTACCGATCCGATTTTCGGCGGTCTTGGTGTCGCACTTATTTCCGGTACCGTTGCCGCTGTTGTGGTTTCACTGCTGTTTGTACCGGTACTGATGTACGGTACAAAAGCACTTTAATAACGGAAAAGTTGTCTCTCCCTGAAATGGGTAGTGACAACTTGGTTTGTGATTATAGATATTATAACTTTTATTTAAAAGAGTGATTATAACTATATAGAATTTTTATGATAAGTGCAATGTTCTGCACTTACCATTGTTTCTAGTCAAGCTTAAGAGGGTGTAGTTTTTCTTTTTTCTTTTTTGCAGTGTCCGTTTTTGGGGACTCTTCTGTGACGGAAGTGTGGTCGCTTTCCGGTAATGTATCAATAATGACTCTCGCATACATACCGGGGTAGATATTGGCACCTTTCTTGTCGAATTTTACGCGCATTTTGATTTTATGTGTCATCGGGTTTGCATCCGGAATGATGGCATTGACGATACCCGTTGTTCGGAAATTGAGTGCGTCGATAATGACGTCAACTTTTTGCCCGACATGGGCAATTTTCAGGCTACTGGCAGGGATTGAGAGGTCGATGGCAAGATCTTCTGTATCAACCATCATAATGGTGAGCATTCCCGGCATGACCATATCGCCGACTTTAATATTTTTTCGGACGATGATGCCGTCAGAAGGGGCTTTCATTTTCAGATAATTGTAAAT